>JAVBXO010000267.1 GCA_030824535.1 Azonexus sp.
GCGCTGCTTGATGCGGCGCTGAACCACGGCTTTATCGCCATCGTCGGCGAGTCCGGCGCCGGCAAAACCACCTTGATGGAAGAGCTGGAAGAGCGCATCAACGAGGAAGGCCGGCCGGTCATCCTGATCCGCCCCTATGTGCTGGCCATGGAAGACAACGACACCAAGGGCCGCACGCTGAAGAGCGGGCAGATCGCCGAGGCGATCATCCGCACCCTGGACCCCAGCGGCTCGCCGAAGCAGACGCCGGAGGCACGCTTCCGGCAAGTGCACGATCTGCTCAAGGCCAGCCGCAGCGCCGGCTATTCGCACCTGATCGTGATCGAGGAGGCGCATTGCCTGCCGACGCCGACGCTCAAGCACTTGAAGCGCTTCCTGGAACTCAAGCAAGGGCTGTCGCGCCTGCTGGGGGTGTGCCTGGTCGGCCAACCCGAGCTGACCCACCGTCTCGCCGACAAGAAAGCCGAAGTGCGCGAGGTGGTGCAGCGCTGCGAGCTGATCGAGTTGCCGCCGCTGGATAACGATCTTGAAGGCTATCTCAAGCACAAGTTCGAGCGTGCCGGGGCCAAGGCTGATGACGTGCTGGCGGCGGACGCCTACGACGCGATTCGCGCCCGTTTGATCCGCATGCCGCGCGGTGGCAAGGCCAGCGACGCCATCAGCCTCTGCCACCCGCTGGTGGTCAACAACCTGGTCACGCGGGCGATGAACGCAGCGGCTGGCGCCGGCTGGGCCAAGGTCGATGCGCAAGTGATTGGGGGGTGCTGATCATGATGAAGCTGAGAACTTTGACGATGCTGCAACGCCAGGCGCGCTGTATCCGCCACCGCAGCGCCGGCCACTCCCCGCTTGAAGCACGCGGCGTGCTGCGTAGCGCGGCGAAGGCCAACCGCTATTTCTGGATCCACTGTTCGAAATTCTGTCGTCAAGTGGCCTTCAATGACCGCCTGCACAAGGGGCGTCGTCCATGAGCGCGATTGCTACCAACCACAAGCACGAGCACGCCATGGGCGAGGCCACGCGCTTGATTACCAACCTGCTGCGCTGCGTGCTGTTCCTTGTGAAGAACGATGTGCGCATCGTCGGTTTTCGCGGCTGGAACAGCGATGCCGGCGTCGACTGCGTGGTCGTCCAGGTCGCTGCCGAACCGCGCCTGTACCGGATTTTCTCCGGCGAATGCAGTTGGCAGAAGCGGAGGCAAGAAGGCGCGCGGCTGATCTTCACCTAGTTCGCCATCCGTTTTGGTGTCCGTATCGAATGGGAGGAATCATGCGCTTACCCCGTGCATTGACCTGGCCGCTACGCGCCGTGCGCCGCCTGGCGCTGGCCGGCCGTTACTACGCCCGACTGGGCTACTCCTGGCATCTGGCGTGGGTGAAGGCTGAGGGCGTGTGATGTATAGATTCGCTCAACAACTGGCCGCCGCAGCGGCCCATGCCGCCCGCCAGCGCAATGCTGCGAACGCAGCCGCAAAGGCCCGTGAAGAAGAAACCCGCCAGCGTCGTTTGGCTGCCCAGCGCACTTGGGCAGCCCGTGGCGACGCCGGCAAGTTCGCCGCCACCGGCATGATCGCTGCCGTACTCGATGCCTTGCCCGCCAGTGCTGATCGGGGTTTGACGCTCCGCGAAGTTGAAGCGCGCCTGGCAGACATCCCGCATGCCGCCAGCGGTGTTTCTTCAACGCTGACCTCGCTCATCAAACAGGGCAAAGCCGACCGCACCGGCGAACTCCGTCATTACCGTTATTTCCGACTGTGAAAGGAATTTTCATGAACAAGATTCCCGAGGGCTACATGCAAGACGCCGCCGGCCGCCTCGTGCCGGTGTCGACGATCAAGCCCATCGATATCGAACGCGACAAGCTCGTGATCGAGATTGCCGAGAAGGCCAAGGAACTGAGTGCGCTGATCGTCCAGTTCAAGGGCCGCGTGTTCGGCGATATCGCCGCCTTTGTGTCGATGTCCGCCGAGGAGTACGGCGTCAAGATCGGTGGTCAAAAAGGCAACGTTACGCTGATGAGCTTCGACGGCCGCTACCGTGTGCAGCGGGCTATCGCTGAGCACATTAGCTTTGACGAGCGCCTGCAGGCGGCCAAGGCGTTGATCGATGAGTGCATCACGGACTGGAGCCAGGGCAGCCGCGATGAAATCAAGGTGCTGGTCAATGATGCCTTCCAGGTCGACAAGGAAGGCAACATCAACACCGGCCGCGTGCTGGGCCTGCGCCGGATGAAGATCGACGACGCCCGCTGGGGCCGCGCCATGTCCGCCATCGCCGAAGCTGTTCAGGTCATCGGCAGCAAAAGCTATGTCCGGGTTTATGAGCGCGTCGGCGAGACCGGCGAGTACAAGGCGATTTCACTGGATGTGGCGGGGGCATGATGGAAAAAGCTCTCTTTTTCACCCGCCACCTGCTGCCGGTGCTTTGCATCGCCGGCGCGATTTTTCTTGCCTACCTCGATAAGTACGGCTGGGGATGGCTGATCTTTGCAGCGCTGGTCACGAATCACCAAGGGGTTGGGGATATCAAGCCTGAACGCCTTATCAGTCGTTTCTCTTCGCAAAAACAAAGTCGCAATTCCTGACTCCTCTATTTATTAACCCACCGAAAGGATTCCCACATGGACGAATTCGAACTTGGCCTTTTATCTGACTTCATCGGCGAGCAATGGGCGCGCTTCCTCTCTTTTTGTGAAGAGCGCGACATTGATGAAGCGCAGGCTGAGGAGCTGAACAACAAACTCGACAAGGCCGCAGGCCGCTAACTGAAACCCTTCCCTCAAGCCCGTTCATGCGGGCTTCTGAAAATGGTTTTACTGGAGATTTGCAATGAGCCATATCGGACTCAAGAAAGCCGCCCGCATCCGCGCAATTCACGCCGCCTGTCGCGCCCAGGGGATTGACGAGGATGCGCGTCATGACCTGCAGCGCGCGCTCACCGGCCGGGCCAGCCTGGGCGAGATGAACCTGCAGGAAGTGACGCAGGTGTTCGAGCATTTGAACAAGCTCGCACCGGCTAAGCGCCAGGCGCTGACGCCAGTGCAGAAGAAGATGTGGTCGCTGTGGCAGCAGCTGGCGGACGCTGGGCTGGTTGAGGATCGCAAGATGCCCGCCTTGCTGGCTTACATCACCCGGCAGAGCAGTATCGAAGCCCAGGGCGCGCTGAACTGGATGAATGCTGCCCAGGAGAAAAGCGTGGTCGAAGCGCTGAAGCGCTGGCTTGCCCGTCGTGAAATGCCTTCAACCGAGGAGAAAGCCGATGCCTGAACTGTTCGACGCGGGGGATGACCTCAAGCTGCTGGAAGAGCAGCTGCCGGACGATCTGAACCCGACGCTGCGCGAAATCGCCATGGCGGTGTATCTGGAGCTGATCGGCGATGAAGAGCTGGTGACGACCATCGGCAAGCCCCGCCTGGCTGAGCTGGCCGTGGCGATCACCGACCGCGTGGCCAATGATGTCGGCGGCGCAACCTTCTATATGCCGAAGGGCATCGGCCGCAAGCTGAGCGCTCGCGACCAGCTCATCGGCAGCCGCTACAACGGCCGCAACAAGCGCGAGCTGGCGCGTGAGTTCAGCGTGAGCGACATGCGCATCGATCAGATTTACAAGAAATGGCGCGCTGCCGAAGTCGCCAAGCGTCAGCTCAAGCTCTATCTCGACTGACAGCCGCACGCGCTACAGGCGCTTTTAGCGTCCCCCGCCTGCGCCAAGGCACCCTAAAAACATCTGGGACGCACTGGGAGCGATTGGGACAGGGTTTCGCCCACATCCGTCGCCACTTCCCCAGCCGGTTTTGACCGGAAAGTAAAACGCTTTACATCTCCCCTCACCGTTGCGCGCGCGACCATCCGGTTATTCTTTACTGAGGTGGGCGTGATGAGTGGAATGATTTTTGGTTTGCTGGCGGGCGATCCCGCCAAGCCCATCCCTTTGCGGGTTGATTCGTCGGGTCGGCTGATCGTGACCGTCGAACCCCGTGTTTGCTTGGGGCGCGAAACACTCACGGTGCCGACCTCGGGCTCCCCTGCGGTTTTGACGATTCCGACCGGCGCGGCCTTCTGCACGATCCAGGCTGATGGTGGTGCCATTTCGATCACCCTGGACGGCACCACGCCACCGACGGCGAGCGTCGGCACCCGCATCGACGACGGGGTGATCTTCCCGGTCGATACGGACCTGACCAAAGTGAAGCTCTTCGGCCGCAGCACGACCGCCGCCCAGGTCGCTTACTTCAATCGCCCATGAGCGCGCTCGATTACCTCCGCAGCCGCGCGCCGGGCGGTAGCCTGGTGCCGCCGCATTTCAAGATCCGGCCACGGCCTTTTCCGTTCCCCGGCGCATCCCTTCACCTCGACTTCGTGAATGGCCGGTACTACCGGAAGGATATTGGTGTTGTCGGCACGATGGCAGATGTCGGTATCACGTTCAGCCGAGCGACGGCTGCCTGGTACACCAATGCTGCCGGGCACCTGGTTCAGGCGGGCATTGATGAGGCCGTTCGCGAATATTCGGCCGGCACTTGTCTCGGGCTCCGTATCGAAGAAGCGCGCACGAATATTTGTACAGATTCCGGGAACCAGGCTGCGTGGACTAAAAGCGAATGTTCGGCATCAGGCAGTTTCACCGCGCCGGATGGCTCCGCCGGCACGGTTTTTTTAGCGAGTGCGATCGCGGCTTCGCATCGAATTACGAAGGGGGCTTTGGCGGGCGGGCCTGCAGGCACAACGGTTGTCGCCTATGGCTGCTACGTCTACATCCCGACAGGCTCGGACGTTGCCCGCATAATACTTCGCTGTCGAATTTCCGGTAGTGCGGGCGGGCAAGCAGTAACGCTGGCGGTAACAGGGTCGGGATCAGGCGTAGCACTAACTTACATAAGCTCGTCGCCCTTTGGAGCAAACGCGCCAGCTGCTATAGCGGCAAGCGCGGTGAATATCGTCGCGCTCGGGGGAAGTGCATTTCGTATTTCTGTGGCGAGCGCCGTGTCGAACAACTCGACAGCCATCAATCAGATCGACGTCAGTTTCAGTCCGTCGGCAACCGAAGCGACGGCTGGAACAGCAAACACCTTGTTGGGTATCTGGGGGCTCAGCATCGAAGTCGGCGCATCCGCTGGCAGTTATATAGCGACGACGGCAGCGGCAGTTGCTCGAGCTGCCGATCTGGCGCTGATGACTGGCGCCGATTTCAGCGCCTGGTATCGCCAGGATGAAGGCTGTTTTATCGCGACCTGGCGTAACGGGGGGGAGGTGTCCGCGAATACGGTTTATCAAGCCGATGACGGTACGAGTAACAACTTGTTGCGGCTGCGCTATAACATTCCCTCGACGTCTACGGATTGCATCATCGTCTCGGCCGGCGTTGTGCAGGCGTCGAACACTCAACCGCTTCAATCCTTGTACAACAGATACAAGAATGCGCATGCTTTTAAAGTCGGAAGCGCAGGGAGAGCCTCAAGCGCCGGAAGCATCAGTAATGAGGCACCGCCGGTGATCCCCGTTGTTAATAGGCTCAGGCTTGGGAGCAACCAGTCAAATGCTGAACATCTGAACGGTTACATCGAGGAACTGATTTTTGTACCGAAGCGCATCATCAACCCGGCTCTGGCGGCAGCATCCAAATGATCACTGACCACTATTTGAAATTTCCCGACATCAGCACGGCAGATGCAGTGCTATCCAAGGTATTTGGGGCTGATGACGCCGGCCAAGCAATTGCGCAATCGGAAAATCATTTTGCCGTTTGTGTTGGTCGAATCAGCAAGCCAACCGGCAAGACCTTGCTGACCGAGGACGGCGATGAATATCCCGAGATGCGGCTGCTCGATGGCTATCACGTCAATCTGCGCCTGCTGGACGGTGCATTGCCGCCGGCGCTGGCCGCGTATGCCTTGGCAGCTCCGCCGCTGACCCCCACTTGCGTTTTCGCCTGAGCCTCAAAACATAAGCCCTTTATTGAGGCTCAGATCGCGCGCCCGCGGAAACTGCGGGCATGCCGATATCCAACACACTCCCCGATCAGATTGAGATTTTCCGCGCAGGCCGGCAGGTCGATGACGCGGGGAATGCTCACAACTTCACTGACGCCGACGTCGCCGCTATCGCTGCCAGCTATAACCCGGCCCTGCGCGAAGCGCCGCTGACCGTCGGTCATCCGGCCGATAACTTGCCAGCCTACGGTTGGGTCAGGGGTCTTGCTGTCAGCGGCGGCACGCTGCTGATGAACCCGCACCAGGTAGAAACTCAGTTCGCCGAGATGGTCGCCACCGGTCGCTTCAAGAAGCGCTCCGCTTCGTTCTACCCCCCGAATTCCCCGAACAACCCGAAGCCCGGCCAGTGGTATTTGCGTCATGTCGCCTTCCTCGGCGCGCAGCCGCCGGCCGTCGCCGGGCTCAAGGACATCCAGTTCGCCGCCGGCGACAGCGATGCCGTCAATTTTTCCGAAGCCGTCGTTACCCAACCCACTCAGGAGACCCGCATGAATGAAGAAGAGAAAACCGCGTTGGCGAAAGCCCAGGCGGAGGCCAAGGCTGCCCAGGAGGCATTGGCAGCAGCCGAGGCCAGCACCAAAGCCGCCCAGGCGCAGCTGGCGCAGTTCGCCGAGCAGCAGCGCGCTGACCGTCACGCCGGCCACGTCAGCTTTGCTGAAGCCCAGGTCAAGGCCGGCAAGCTGCTGCCGAAGGATCAGGCCACCGCCGTCGCCGTGCTCGACCAGCTCGCCGCCGCTCAGCCGGTCGAGTTCTCCGAAGCTGGTGCGACCAAGAAAGTTGCCCCGGCCGATTTCATCAAGGGCCTGATTGAGGGCGCCAAGCAGGTGGTTGACTTCGGCGAATTCGCCGGTGGCGCCCAGGGTGGCGAGTCGGCTAAAGGCCTGTCGGATGCCGAAATAGACCAGCGCGCCAAGGCCTATGCCAGCAAGCACAACGTCAGCTACAGCCAGGCGCTCACCAGCGTCGTCAGCTTCACCGCCTGATCACCTGAAAGGACATCTCGATCATGATGACTCCCGAACAAATCCGCCTGAAGCAGAACCCGATCCTGACCAGCTTGCTGCTGGGCGCGGGGCAAGGGACTTATGCGGCAGAAAAGCTTTTCCCCCGCTTGCCCCAGGCTCTGTCCGGCATCATGCTGGCCAAAATGGGCGATGAGCGCCTGAAGAAGTATGGCCTGCGCCGCGCGCCGGGGACGTCGACCAAGCGTGTCGATATCAACTTCGAAGGCAAGACCTACACCGTCGCCCAGTACTCGGTGGATATCCCGATGCCGCGCGAAGTCGTGCGCGAATCCGACGAGTCGCGCAAGCTGAACGTTGGCAATCACCTCGACGTGTCACGCATCGCGGTGACCACTGCCAACGAAATCCTGCTGCTGGATTACGAAATTGAAGTCGCCACGCTGGCGACGACCACCGGCACCTATGCCAGCGGTCACGTGCTGGCGCTGTCCGGCGGTACGAAGTGGAGCGCCGCGACCGGTACGCCAGTCAGTGATGTCGATGCCGCTGGCGAGACCATCCGCAAGAAGATCGGCAAGCGCCCGAACAAGCTGACGCTGTCGCCCGATGCGCATTTCGCAATCAAGCATAACCCCGAAGTGCGAACCTACTTGCCGTCCAGTCAGCAAGGCCCGGCAACCATTGCCCAGCTGCTGAACATCTTCAACGTTGAAGAAATCGTCATCGGGGATGCGGTCTGCAAAGACAACAGCGGCGTCGGTGCGGACGTTTGGGGCAATAACGCCATCCTCGCCTACGTGCCGAAAATCGGCGGCAACGGCACCGATATCAGCCTGGCCGAGCCGGCTTTTGGTTTTACCAACGTTTTGGAAGGCCATCCGTTCGCCGAAACCCCGTACTACGACAACGGCACCAAGTCGTGGATCTACGGCGCGACCTTCGAGCGCCAGCCGAACGTGGCTTACAACGAAGCCGCCTTCCTGTTCCAGAACCCGAAGTAAGGAGCCGACATGGCACTGATCGCATTGGTCCTGGTCGTCGCGATGGTCGACGGCCAGCGCCGGGAGTTTCAGCCCGGCGAAGAGGTCACCGGGCTGCACGCGCACGACGTCGAGCAGCTCAAGAAGATGGGCTCCATTAAAGACACCGGTGAAGTCGTCGCTGCCGAGAAAGCAGCTGCCGCCGAGCAGAAGAAGGCCGGCAGGGAATTCGAGGCGGTGAAGAAAGCTCGCACTGCCGCGAAGGAATCGGTCGCCGTTCCCGAGTCCAAACCCGAGCCGGCGCCGGCCGATCCGGCTCAATAAACCGCCATCCAGGAGATAGACATGGGAATGCAATACGACAAGCAACACGCGGTCACGCTGGTGGCGACGGTAGCGCTGGGTCTCTACCGCTTCGCCGGTTTCGATGGCGCACATGCCACCAGCGCCGGCGCTGGCCACGATGCCCAGGGTGTGACCGAGTCGGCCGCCGCCATCGGCGAGGCCGTCAGCGTCATCACCACGTATTCGGCGCCGGTCGAAGCCGGCGAAGCCATCGCCAAGTGGGATTACGTGAAGCCGGCGGCTGATGGCTCGGGCAAGGCCATCGTCGGCACGGCGACCGACTGCTGCGGCCGGGCGCTGGAAGCAGCTACCGCTGCTGGCCAGGTCATCGAAGTGCGCATCCTGCAACATCGCCACGCCTAAACGACCATGACCTACGCCACCGTTGATGACCTGGTAAAGCGTTTTGGCGAGCTGGAGCTGATCCAGCTCACCGACCTGGACAACATCCCGCCCAGCGTCATCGACGTGGCGGCGGTTGAGGTCAAGATCGCCGATGCCTGCGCTTTTGCTGATGGCTATATCGGTCAGGTCTACCGCCTGCCGCTGACCGGCTGCCTCAAGCCGGCAACGGTGCCCGGCGGCCCGGCCGAGTACGCCACGCCGCCGGTGCTGGTGCGCATTGTCTGCGACCTCACGCGCTATTACCTGCACGACGATCTGGCCCCGGAACATGAGGTCTACCGTCGCTACCAGGCGGCCGTCAAAACTCTGGAAACCATCGCCAATGGCAAGGCCACGCTGGCTTGCCCCTGGGGCGGTTCGCCCGGTGTACCTATCGGCAGTGATGTGCAAACGGGCAGCGACGAGACCTATTACTCGTTCAGCCCGCGCGCCATTACCGACGACGCGCTCAAGGGATTTGCCTGATGCTCGACAACGGCCCCAGCGCCTGGGCGGACTGGAATTTTCTGGCTGCCGAGCTTGACCTGGTCGAACGCATCAAGGGCGTTGCACAGTCCGGCCCCAATGCCTGGGCGCGCATCGTTGGCACGCGCGATGACATCAGCTCGGTGACGGAAGAGCAGCAGGTCGTCCCCGGCGTCTACGTGATCTACGGCGGCTTCGCCATTAAGAACGCCAACGAGTTCAAGGCCGAGGTCGAGCATCGCTGGCGGGTTGTTCTGGCGGTGGCCACGGCGGCTAAGGTCGGGCGCGAGGCCTCATTGCTCAACCAGGTTGCCGGCAAATACCTGCCGCAGTTGCTGCAGGCCCTGCACGGCTACATCCCGCTAGGCAGTACCACGCCCCTGATTCCGGTGACGCCACCGCCGTTCAGCACCACTGGCAAGTTCGGCTATTACCCGCTGGCCTTCACCAGCGACACCTTTTATTCAACCCGAAGCGGGCCGGGCATCGTCCCGCTCGACAGGAGATAAACATGCAATATCCGGATGTACAGGGCTTGAAATTCGGCGGCACGCTGCGCGTCGATATCTTCGACGATGCCACTGGCAAATGGTCAGGCTACGAACGCCTGCACGCCG
The DNA here is from genome assembly GCA_030824535.1 of Azonexus sp. Classification (GTDB taxonomy): domain Bacteria; phylum Pseudomonadota; class Gammaproteobacteria; order Burkholderiales; family Rhodocyclaceae; genus Azonexus. Next base: position 9,766 of record JAVBXO010000267.1, read on the forward strand.
AAAAACTGGAGCTGAAGACGCCCGCTGCTGGCAACGATCAGAAATTGTCGAAGCAGGTTGAAACCTACAACCAGCCGGTCTTGAACGACCCCACTAACAATCCGTCTGAAGCATCAATCGTCCTCAACGAAGCCACACACGGCATCATGACGACGATGCTCTCCGGTCGCATCGAGACCCTGGTGAAGACAGAAGGCGCGCTGAGCAACATCGAAGTCGACGTCATCCCTGGCAAGTGGGTCGATATCGGCTACGACAATCTCGACCTGGCTGAGCTGGCCGTCACTAACGTCGCCGGCACCACGACTTATGTCACTGATACCGATTACGCGGTCGACGCCCTTACGGGCATGATTTTCGTGCCGGTCAACGGACCCATTACAGCCGGTATCGTCAAGCTGACCGCTGCTACGCTTGCCGGTACCGGAAAGCGCATCCTCGGTGGCGTGAAAGCCAAGCACATCCTGCGCTTCAAGCTCAACGGCCAGAACCTGGTCACCGGCCAGAAGGTGCTGATCATCGGCCCCCGTCTCATCGTCACGGGGCAGGACGCTTTCGACTTCCTCGGTAGCAAGCTCGGCAGCGTCCCGCTCAAGGGCGTCTTTGAGCTGGCGCCGGGCGAGACTGCTCCCTTCACGCTGGAATACCTGGATTAAGCCGGCCGGCGGAAACAGCTGATCAACCCGGCTGCGGCCGGGATTTTTGCGGGGTGAGCGATGAGTGGCAAGACAGTAGATGTTGGGCTGAGGATTACCGGTGACGGCAAGGGGGCACAAGATGCCGTCTCCAGTATTCGCCAGGCGCTGGGTGGGCTGGTCACGGACAGCGCCAAGGTCAAGCTGCTGGAGGGCGAGTCGGAATCCGTCAAGGCTACGCGGGCTGAGCTGGAAGGCTTGATCGGCGAGACCAAGGTTCTCGCCGAAGCCAGCGCCCGCGTGCGCATCCTCGACGCTGCCCT
>JAVBXO010000438.1 GCA_030824535.1 Azonexus sp.
GACACCTGCCTTCCTCGAGCAAATCCCGGCGCCGGAACCGGAAAAAATCCCGGCCGACGTTCCCGCAGTCTTCGGCGTCAACGGTAACGATATTTCTGATATCGGGCTGTTTGTTACTGTCACCGAAGGCCGCGTCGTCATCATGCAGGCCAGTCGCGAAATGCAGCTGTCGACCGGCGAAAGCGGCTTTGCTTCCGGCACTGCCGAGCGCCTGCAGCGCCTGATCACCCCGCCGAGCTTCCTGATCCGCGATCAAAGGCAGTCGCAGGAATCGATGGGCTTCAAGGGCTGCCGGATTTGAAACACTGACGCTTGCCAGGAGGAAATGAGCGTATTTTCTCCCCGGCAAGCAATTCACTGACTCACTCGGCAATGGCCTGGTGAATCAGCGGCAGCAGGGCTTCCGGCAGTTTGATGCCGCCTTTGCCGACGAAATCATGGGCCTCAGCTGACATTTTTCGCCAGGTTTTGCGGACAATCAGCAGCCATTTCTCTTCGCTGTATTCCGGATGCTGGGCGGCAAAAGCCTGCATGTAGTATTCGATGAAGACCAGCGCGCTGACGTCTTCGAGCAACTGGGTATCCGGATTGCTCTTGATCTCCTGCTTGCTGATGGCCTTTTTGACCTCGCCAATCAGCGCCTCGTCGTAGCCGGCCTGTTGCAGCAGTTGCCCTGCCGTATCGGCGTGATACAGGTAGAGGCCGCTGCGCCATGCGTGGTAGCCGGGCTTGGTCATGGGATAGCTGCTGCGCGGCACCATCCAGCGCTGAATGTGCTGGGCGCGCACGGCGAGCTGGGCCACTTCGCTGGCCGCCGGGGCAAAACGCCCGATCATGTCGCTCATGCGCCGGGCGTAAAGCAGCTCCTTCGGCTGGCCTTCATCCAGGTTAGGGTCGCAAGCATTGGCGGCGTCAAACAGGGCGATGGCATGCTGAAAACGTTGTGGATTGCTGATCACGGCATTCTCCTTGGGGTATGGCCGACATTTTCGCAGCGATTTCGGCCATTTTTTGCCAGTCGACCGCAATATTCGTCGGAATAAAGCCTTGCCGGGACAAGCAAGGAGGCAAGCGGAGAAACAAATACTGTAACGATATCTACATTATTGTTATAGTGGCAACATGAACACATGGATCACGCTGATCATCAGCCTCCCTACCGAAAACGCCACGGCTCGCATGCGCGCCTGGCGGGCCTTGAAAAGCTGCGGCGCGGCCGTTTTGCACGACGGCGTTTACCTGCTGCCGGATCGCCCGGAATGCCGGGCGACCTTTGCCAGCATCGGCAAGGACATTCAGGACACCGGCGGTTCCGCCTTGCAGCTTGAGGTCACGCCGCCAAGCAGCGGCCTGTTCGAGACTATGTTTGACCGCACCGCCGATTACGCGAGCCTGCTCGATGAAATCAAGCGCAGCCATCTGGCCTTGAACAGCGCCAATCTGCCGGAAACGCAAAAACAGCTGCGCAAACTGCAGAAAAGCCTGGCCAACCTTGGAGAAATCGACTTTTTCCCCGCTGAAGCCGCCCGCCAAACCATCGCTGCCGCGCAGGAATTGCAGCGGGCGATCACTGAATTGCTGACGCCCGACGAACCACGCGCGATAGAAGCTGCGCTGCCACGCCTGGCAATCAGCGACTTTCAGGGGCGCAGCTGGGCCACACGCCAGCGCCCCTGGGTGGATCGTCTGGCCAGCGCCTGGCTGATCCGCCGCTATATCGACCCGCAGGCCCGCTTGCTGTGGCTGGCTACGCCGGCGGATTGTCCTGATGACGCGCTGGGTTTCGATTTCGACGGCGCGCGCTTCACCCACGTCGGCCATCGCGTCAGCTTTGAAGTCCTGCTTGCCAGCTTCGAGATCAAGGCGCCAGGGCTGGAACGTCTGGCGGCGCTGGTGCATTTCCTCGACGTCGGCGGCATTCCGCCGGCTGAAGCCGGTGGTATCGAAGCCGTGCTGGCCGGCTTGCGCGCTAGCATCAGTGACGACGACCAGTTGCTGGCCGCCGCCAGCCAGATTTTTGACGGCCTGTTGGCCAGTTTCGCCAAAGGGGTTTCCCATGACTGAGCCAGCACCCTCTCCCGACTTGCCACCGCCGCCCGTCGGCTTCTGGGAAGCTTTCCGCTTCTGGCTGAAACTCGGCTTTATCAGCTTTGGCGGCCCGGCCGGGCAAATCTCGCTGATGCATCAGGAACTCGTGGAAAACCGCCGCTGGATTTCCGAACGGCGTTTCCTGCACGCACTGAATTACTGCATGGTCCTGCCCGGCCCGGAAGCCCAGCAATTGGCGACCTATATCGGCTGGCTGATGCACCGCAGCTGGGGCGGCATCGTCGCCGGCGCGCTGTTCGTGCTGCCGTCGCTGTTCATCCTGATTGCCCTGTCCTGGATCTATATCGCCTTCGGCGAAATGCCGCTGGTTGCCGGCCTGTTCTACGGCATCAAACCGGCCGTCACCGCCATCGTCGTCCAGGCGGCGCATCGCATCGGCTCCCGTGCCCTGAAAAACAATGTGCTGTGGGCGGTGGCGGCGGCCTCCTTCGTCGCCATCTTCGCGCTCGACCTGCCTTTTCCAGCCATCGTCGCAGCCGCAGCGCTGATCGGCTATGTCGGCGGCCGGGTCGCGCCAGACAAACTCAAGGCTGGCGGCGGGCATGGCAAGGCTGACAAGTCCTTTGGCCGGGCGCTGATCGACGACGACACGCCGACGCCGGCGCACGCGCTGTTCAAATGGCAACGCCTGCTGGAAATCGCCATCATCGGCGCCCTGCTGTGGCTGATTCCGATGGGACTGCTGACGGCCACCTATGGCTGGGAGCACAGCCTGACCCAGATGGGCTGGTTCTTCACCAAGGCGGCGCTGCTGACCTTTGGCGGCGCCTACGCCGTACTGCCCTACGTCTACCAGGGTGCGGTCGGCCACTACGGCTGGCTGACGCCAACGCAAATGATCGACGGCCTGGCGCTGGGCGAAACGACGCCGGGGCCGCTGATCATGATCGTCGCTTTCGTCGGCTTCGTCGGCGGCTACGTCAAGGCGCTGTTCGGGCCCGAGAGCCTCTTCCTCGCTGGCGCCGTGGCCGCCTCGCTGGTCACCTGGTTTACCTTCCTGCCGTCCTTCATCTTCATCCTGGCCGGCGGGCCACTGATCGAAACCACGCACAACGATCTCAAATTCACCGCACCACTAACCGCGATCACCGCTGCCGTCGTCGGCGTGATCCTGAATCTGGCCTTGTTCTTCGCTTACCACGTGCTCTGGCCCCAGGGTTTCACCGGCAACTTCGACGGGATTTCCGCGCTCATCGCCCTGGCCGCCGCCATCGCGCTATTCCGCTACAAACAGAACGTGATCCACGTGATTGCAGCGTGTGCGCTCGTCGGTCTCGTACTCAAAGTGTTTGTCTGATGCTTCCCTGCCCTGGTGATGACGAGTGAAAGGAGAAATTCATGCAATGGATTACCCGCGAACGCCCGAAGATCGACCGTATCGCCTGCCCCTGGCTGGTAGCGCGCTTTATCGACGAATCGCCCGAGTTTCTCTACGTCCCGGCCAGCGATGTGCTGCGCATCGCCGCCGAAACCGGTGCCACACCGTATGACGTGCCGGGCGTCGAACTCGGCCATCACGGCACGCAGTGCAGTTTCGACGCCTTCATCAACAAATACCAGATCAAGGATGCGCCGCTCGCCAAACTGGCCCTGATCGTGCGCGCCGCCGACTGCGGACAGCCCGGTCTGGCCAAGGAAGCGGCCGGGCTGCTGGCCATTTCGCGAGGTTTGTCGCTGAACTTCACCGACGACCAGCAAATGCTCGAACACGGCATGGTCATCTACGACGCCCTCTACGCCTGGTGCGCCGACACCCCGTTGAAGAAAGTCGCCCGCTTCCTGGGATGGCAGTGATCCAGCGCTGGCTGCTGCCGACGGACGCTGACCATACGGTTTGGCCATTATTGATCGGCAAGGCCTTACGTGCTTTTGCCGATGGCTACGTGGCGATTCTGTTGCCGGCTTACCTGCTGGCGCTGGGTTTCGGCGTCTTCGAGGTCGGCGTGCTGGCCAGCGCCACTTTGCTGGGCTCGGCAGCGGCCACCTTGGCGGTCGGCGCCTGGGGACATCGTTTTCATCAACGCAGCCTGCTGCTTGGCGCGGCGCTGCTGATGACCGCCACCGGCCTGGCTTTCGCTGCCGCTGCCAGCTTCTGGCCACTGCTGCTGATCGCCTTCGTCGGCACGCTGAATCCGAGCTCCGGCGACGTCAGCCTTTTCCTGCCACTGGAACACGCCCGTCTGGCAGAAGCCGCCGAGGGCCAAGCGCGCACTGCGCTGTTTGCCCGCTACAGCCTGCTCGGCGCCTTGTTTGCCGCCCTGGGCGCGCTGGCGACAGCCATCCCGGCACAGCTGACGCAATTCACCGGCATGAGCAATCTCGCTGCCTTGCGTGCGATGTTTGTGTTTTATGGCCTGATCGGCGGCACCGTATGGCTGCTCTATCGGCGCTTGCCCGCGCCGCAGCTGATGGCGGAGCGACCGCCACCAATGCCGCTCGGCCCATCCCGAGGCATCGTGTTACGGCTGGCTGCCTTGTTCTCGGTCGATTCCTTCGCCGGCGGGCTGGTCGTCAATGCGCTGCTGGCCCTCTGGCTGTTCACGCGCTTCGATCTGTCGCTATCGGCTGCCGGCAATTTCTTCTTCTGGGCCGGCCTGCTCAGCGCCGCCTCCCAGCTGGCCGCCCCGCGCCTGGCAAAGCGCATTGGCCTGCTCAACACCATGGTGTTCACCCATATTCCGGCCAGTCTGTGCCTGATCGCGGCGGCATTCAGCAACAGCCTGGAGGTGGCGCTCGGCTTGCTGCTGCTCCGCGCGCTGCTGTCGCAAATGGATGTACCGGCCCGGGCAGCTTTTGTCATGGCCGTGGTCACCCCGGAAGAAAGAGCAGCGGCAGCGAGTTTCACGGCCGTACCGCGCAGCCTCGCCTCGGCCATCAGCCCGACGCTGGGTGGTGCCCTCTTCGCCGCCGGCTATCTGGCAGCGCCCTTGCTGCTCTGCGGCATGCTGAAAATCACCTACGACCTGACACTCTGGCGCGCCTTCAGGAATATTACCGGCGACGACAGCAGGGACTGATCGCCACGATCCCGCTGGTTTTTGCCCGATTTCTGCGGTCGACCGCAGATTTGCGGTGTATTTCAGCAGCTGACTGCTGATTCGTGTCACACCTGGTTACGAAAATGGTTTGCCTGAGTATTTTGGGGTCATCGGGCAGCAACCGGCCAATAGCTGCCCGATGATCCACTTCAGAAAATTGGCAAGTATTGCCGTTGGCCCACTACTTGTGCACTGTCGGCAATGCGGCAAAGAAGAGTTGACTGGGCTGACGTCAACTATCACACTCATACAGTGTGTGTAACTTTTATGGAACGCATAACATGAGTACAATGCTCAAAGAGGCGACCAACGACTTCGGCCAACGACTACAGCAGCTCCGCATCCAAGCGGGTATCGGGACGCAAAAAGAATTGGCTATTGTGATGGGCGTCCAGCAGCAGACAGTTAGCCGATGGGAGGCTGGCACGTCTCGCCCGAGGGCAAAAGACATGCTTCGACTGGCGCAAGCACTTTCTGTACGCCCAAAAGATTTGAATTGCTCGGGCTCACATACGCAGGATCAGCAGACGGTGATCGTTAGCTTCGATCAACCGTTCCCAATTGATTCCCTTAGTGCTGAGGGTTTCGAACGGTTCTGTGATTTTCTCATTTCGGCGCTTCACCCGACCGCTGACGTGCACCGGTTCGGTGGGACGGGGCACAAGCAAGACGGCCTGGATATCGAGGCAATCCTGCAAGACCGGACGATCCACACTTACCAATGTAAAAGACACAAGATGTTTGGCGCCGCGAAGGTTGAAGCGGCCGTAAAAGCGCACACCCGCCGCGCCGATAAGAAAATTTTGCTGCTCACGAGAATCGCTAGCCCACAAGCGCGGGATGCGCTTGCCAAGCACCACGACTGGGAACTGTGGGACAAGGAGGGGGTCTCCAAGCGGATTCGCCAACTACCAAAATCCGAGCAAATTCGGTTAGTAGATATTTTTTTCCCCGGACAACGAATGCCATTGCTAGGCGAAGTTGAAGCCGGCCCGTGGATGTCCGTGGAGGATTTTTTCTCAGTGTTCCTATGTAAGGAACGGGCTTTCAACCACATGTGGCAATTAGTAGGACGGGACGAGGAACTCGCAAACATTTCCATCAGCATCTGCAACAAAAATACGCTAGTTACCCTGCTGACTGGCTCTGGCGGAGCAGGGAAGTCCCGCCTGCTATACCAAGCCCTGGTCAATTACCAAACAGCTGAGCCTGGAATACTCGTTAAAGTTCTTTCAGCAACCGAAGAGCTTTCTTCAAAGCATCTCGAAAATCTGGGGCAAGGCGCAAAGCTTTTGGTCATCGACGACGCACACGATAGAGATGACCTCCCCATGCTTTTCGCTTATATCGCCAATCCCAAGAACTCCGCCCGAGCAGTCCTTTCCCTCCGGACGTACGGCCTTGAGCGAGTCAAATTGCAGGCGGCCAGCGTTCTTCTCCAACCACCCTACACTTCCCAAATCAGCCTTGAGCCGCTGTCACGAAAACAGTCGGTCGAACTCGCGACCCAGGTTCTGAAGGAATACGGAGGCCCCGAATCGGCAGCTGAAGCCATCAGCCGCTGTACCCTTGATTGCCCGTTGGCAACGGTCGTCGCAGCTCATGTCGTAGCGAAGGAAAAGCTTCATCCAGAACTTCTTACTACGGAAGGCACATTTCGAACGACGCTTCTGGCGCGCTTTCAGCAAGTAATCACGGGAGAGTTGGCCCAAGGGAAGGATAGGGAGGCTCTCCTCTCCATTTTAAGAGTCTTGGCTTTGGTTCAACCGTTCAGCCCAGATGACGCCGGGCTCCTGAAATTGCTGGAGGATACGGAGAACATATCCGTCGCGAACAGCAATCGCCTCGTTAAAGCCCTGGTAGCAGGCGGCGTGGCGTTCAAGCGGGGGCAGACGTATAGGCTCGCCCCGGACCTTCTAGCGGACTACATCATCGAACAAAACTGTGTGACGGAGAACGGCGCGTCCTCCGGCTACGCGGAAAAACTCTTCGGGGCGTCGCCCCGGTCTCTCGTCGAACACATCCTGCTGAACCTCGGCAAATTGGACTGGCGGCTATCGAGCGGAAACACTGCCAGCAGCCGCCTACTCGACGGACTATGGCAACAGTTGCGACCAACGGGAGAATATGGAGACACGCACTTTAAGGCGATGACATCTGTTGCGCAGTACCAGCCCGCCAGGGCATTACAGTTCGCCGAACAATGCATCACCGAAGGTCGGATGCCCAAAGACCTAGCGGAACTCATCAGGAATGCCGCGTACAACTTCGAATATGTGCAAAGAGCGTGCGTATGCTTATGGGAATTGGGAAAATCGGACAATAGGCAGCTGAACCAACACCCATCACATGCCATTAGCATCATAAAGGAACTCTGCACGGTCGAGCCGAATAAGCCCTTGGAATACAATGCCGAGGTTGTCGGATTTGGGTTATCACTGTTGGATTTGCCCGACTCGTGGGGCGAGGTTTATACGCCGTATGATTTCCTGATCGGAATTCTCCAAACCGAAGGACATACCACTTCTTCGAACGGCCGCGAATTGTCGTTCCGTCCGTACTTCGTAAGACAGGAAGCTGTTTCTACGCTGAGGCAAGAGGTAATCGGCGCTGCGATAGCAAGACTCGATTCTCAGAAAGTGGATAAGGCAATCCTGTCCGCAAGAGCGCTTCACGATGCGCTTAGGTATCCGATGGGCCTGTTTGGAGCGAGCGTTTCTGAAATGGACCGAGCATATTGGACCGACGAATTTATCTGCACGCTAGATTCCATCAAGAACAAGGTACTTTCGTCGACGCTGGATCCATTCGTCTGGCTGGAGTTGCTATTTTCAATCTCATGGCACGCGAAATTCGCTCACGGTAAAACGAGCGTAGTGGCGAATCAGATATTCGACCTGACCCCGAACAATCTCGAATTCAGGGCAATACGCGCATTCTTTGACGGGTACGGACACTTGGTTGAACACCCAGACTTCGAAACCAAGCAAAGAGAATGGCAGACTGCCATCCAGCAAACCGCCAGGGAAATAGCCGATACTTTCCGATCCCCGGAATCGATCACGCAGTTCGTGGCATCGACGCTGACGAGGATTGAGCAAATTAAGCTGAATAGGAACGCTTCACCCCACGCCTTGCTGTACGAACTGCTCGCGAACACGGAGTCCTTGGCGGACCATTTTTTGGAGTACGCGCTGGAAAATCCAAATTCCGCCATCGCCCGCTATGTTTCGATGGCATTGCCGAAGAGCTACTCGGAGAATGTCGGAACCGGAAAGACGTTCACAGCCAGAATTCTGGCTTCTTCTAACGTGGAACTGCGAACATCGCTAGCCCTCTGTCTTGGTCAACTCCTTGAGATTTCGTCTTGGGACGAATATGAGTTCGAGATTCTGAAGAGATTCCTCTCATCTAATGACGAGCGCTTGGTGGCGACCTCAGCTGAAGTATTGCGCCGAATCGGATCGTTGGACGCATCGAAAGCATTGGAGCTCATAAGTACCGCAAACCTATGCAACTCCGAGCACGTCGCCGATGCTGTCCTGTCTCTCTTTGAGTCCCCGGGCCCGATTCCGCTTGATCTGCTTGATTCCAGCTCGGTGAACCTCTTGTTGGACAAACTGGCCCCGATACCTCTCCTCGAAAAATATTGGATTCAGAAATTCCTCGCCGGAGCTTCGGCCCGGCACCCAGTAGAAACGTTGAGTTTTTTCAAGGAACGCGTCGAGTATGCGGCCTCGACGGAGGATTACGCATTCCGTCCATGCAACTATGGGCCATACGTGCATGAGCCGTTGCGGTTCGCGGAGTCGGCGGCGTACGAGGATTTGTGTAAAGACGTTTGGTCTTGGATGAGAAGCCGGGAAGATGGCAACCATCAATTCCAATATTTCGCCTCCCACCTTTTCGCCGCTGTATTTTTCCCAATGAATGACAGGGCGCTATTTTTTATGTTAAATAAATTCCCTGGTGACAGCCTTGATATTTCACTTATTGGAAAAATCCTCCGCGAAGCCAACAACAATTTCTCATTAGATAATCAATCCTTCGTTGTCAGGTACCTAACGGCAGCGAAATCACACGGAAGCAAATGTCTCGAAGCCGCCACCAGTGCGCTGTATTGCGCGGCAGCAAATGGCGTAAAGGAGGGAGTTCCGGGCGAGCCGTTTCCTCGAGATATACGCGCCCTGGAAAAAGTAAATTCTGTTCTAGAGACCCTTCCGCGCATCTCTCCAGCCTATAAGCTTTACGAACTGATTAAGCGGGACGCGGAGAAAAACATAGCAGAATCGTTAAAAGAACGGGAGCTATTCGAGGAATAAGTTGGATCCTTTCAAACTGGCTGGCGATTGATTGGGAGCATGTCCGACTTGATCGAGCAACTGTATAGTTCAGATGGGCAATCCCCAGCGAACGTTAGGTATCCCGCCCATTGCTGGCAGTAATGCTTAGGTGGCTGATCGTCAGCAATGGCCGATTGGCTATCGGAGGATAGTCGGTCCGTATGACTGCTCATACTCAGTAAGCCGCCGCTCAAGCCGCTCAACAATGTGATCCCAATTGCACAGACTCCACGAAATTGGCAGTTCAAATCGCTGAGAATCCGCAAAACTCCTGGCCACCTCAGCCCTCAATCCGCCAACTCGATCTGCCCGCTGATATTGACGCTGATCTGACTTTCGCCGGCTTCCATCGGTGCCGGTGCGGCTTCGGCGAGCATGGTCATCTTCGCGCCACGGAGCATGGGCATGGGAACGGGCTCGCTGCTTCCCTGATTGATGTTCATCTGTTTGATTTTCCAGCTCTTGCCCAGCTCGCCGGCAATCAGCCCGGCGCGCTGTTGAAAGCTCTGGATGGCCTCGCGGATGGCCTCGTCGCCCACCTGCCGGCGGGTTTCCGGCGAGGGCAACAGCGTGATGCCGCCGACCGCCAGGCGCATTGCCTGCAGTTGCCCGATCAGGGCCGTGACAGCCGCCTGGTCGCGGGATTCGACCATGATCTCGCTGCGCATCCGCCAGCCTTCGATCTTCTGCGCCGGGCTGTAAATCGGGTAGGTCGCTTGCTGGCCGCTCTGCACCTTGACCCCATGCTGCTCACGGGCGATTTTCAGCGCGGCGGCGATGTCAGCATTGACCCGCCGCGCCAGTTCGGCCGGATTATTGCCGCTGGCTTCGCTGTACAGGCTGGCCCGCACCAGGTCGTTGGCCGCCGGCCGGCTGGCCTCGGCGGAAAGCTCGATCAGGGGGCCGGCCTGGACACTCAGGCTGGCGCAGATCAGGGCAACAAGCAGGCTGGATTTCATGGTTTTCTCCGGGCTGGAATCAGTTCGAATCGCTTCATCTGACAGTTGATGAATTCTCCGCAGTCTGGCATCCATCGTTGCCGGATGGCGAAAAATCCTGGCTGGCACACGCCTGCTGGTTTTTGCCCCGTTTTTGCGGTCGACCGCAAAAACGGGGCAAAAACCAGGCTTGCCATTCTGCAGACTTCCCGGTAGCTTGCGCAGCCGCACAATA
>JAVBXO010000220.1 GCA_030824535.1 Azonexus sp.
CGCTGGCCTGTGGCCTGCCGAGCATCGTCAGCGACCACTGCGGCGCCGCCGAACTGATCACGCCAGGGGTTAACGGTCAGGTCTGCGATGCGCTGGACGTGCCGGCACTGGCCGGTCATCTCGACACGCTCGCCGCGCCGGGGGTTGCCGCCGGCATGCGGGCAGCGGCACGGGGGGCGGTCGAACATCTCGGGCTGGCGGCAATGTCGGAAAGACTGCTGGGGCTGTATCGCAGTTTGTTGTGAATCTCAGGCGCCGGCATTGCTGCACTGCGCCTTGCCGGCCCGCCGGGTCTCAAATCTTCCGGCGGCCGGCGAACGTTGGCAATCAGGCGAATTCCAGCCCGTTGGCTTTCAATCCGACCAGATCGACATTCAGCCCCATGCTGGCGACAGTCGTCAGGAAATCAACCTGACCATGCGTTTCGGTGTAGTCAATACAGACTTTCTCAATCTCGGCGGTGAAATTGTTCCCGAGAACCTTTTGCCCTACCCATTCGATAAGGTGCACATCGTCGCTGCCACCCACCAAATTCCCGACAATGCCGCTTACTGTCAGGATCTGAAATGCCGTGTTCAAGTCGGCGCCGGCTTGGCTGTCAAAGAAATCCATCAGGACTTTGATCGAGGCTTTGTCTTGCAGGCCTTCATTGCCAAGACAAGTGGCAACGATCAGGGCTGATTTGCCTGCCGATTGCGTCGCATCCAGATCGAAGGCCAGGTTGGTGTCCGAAAAATGCACGCGTTCGATGTTGAGCAATTGATCATGACCGTCCCGAGTGCTGACAGAGTCATCCAGTTCCAGCGTGCCATCCATTGACTTCAGTTGGTACTCTTCGCGTCTGCCGCTATAGCTGGCGTCGTCCAGCCCGTTGCCGCCATCCAGGTGGTCGTTGCCCTGGCCGCCGGCAAAATGCTCATCGGTTTCCCGACCTTCCAGGCGATCATCGCCCTCGCCGCCCCGGTGGTCGTTGCCCTCGAGGTCATTGCCCTGCTGGTCATTGCCCTGCTGGTCATTGCCCTGCTGGTCATTGCCCTGCTGGTCATTGCCCTGCTGGTCGTTGCCCTGCTGGTCGTTGCCCTGCTGGTCGTTGCCCTGCTGGTCGTTGCCCATGTCATTATTTTCTTGCTCGTATGTATTCATGATTTTCTCCTTCAGAATTGATTGTCGATGGAGTGATTATTCGCCATGAATCTTAACTGGCGATTAAGCTCACTGACGAAATGCGCCTTGGCCGGTTTTTCTTTCGCCACACTGAAAACTGCTGAATTCAACACCGTCCTGCCGTGACGGGAGTCGTCAGCGCGAAACGCTATAATGCCGTTTTCCCCCGCCGGCCCGCTCATGACCAAAACCGCCAGCAGTCGCGACCTTTATCTGCGTCTTCTTCAGTATGTGCGTCCCTACTGGAAGGCCATCGCGCTGTCCCTGTGCGCGACGGCGGTGATGGCGGCGACCGAGCCGATGTTTCCGGCCTTGTTGAAGCCGCTGCTCGATGAAGGTTTCGCCAAGCCGGGTGGGCAGATGGAAAATCCCCTGCTGATTCCATTGGGCATCGTCGGCGTTTTCCTGCTGCGCGGGGTGTTCAACTATTTCTCGTCCTACGGTTTTTCCTGGGTCTCGAACCGTGTCATCGCCGACATTCGCGCCGAGCTGTATGGCCGGCTGCTGCGCCTGCCCAGCAGTTATTTCCAGAAACATGCGTCGAGCGTGCCGTTGACCAAAATCGCCTATGACGTCAATGGCGTTGCCTCGGCGGCGACCAACGTCATCGTCACGGTATTGAAGGACGGGCTGGTGGTCATCGGCCTGCTTGGCTGGCTGTTGTGGCTGAACTGGCAATTGACGCTGATCTGTTTCGCGCTGATTCCGGCCGTCGCCTGGGCCATGCGCACTTTCTCCGGACGCTTGCGCAAGGCCAGCCGGGCGGCGCAGGTGAGTACCGCGAACATGGTCCAGGTGCTGCAGGAAAGCGCCCATTGCGCGCGGGTGATCAAGGTGTTTGGCGGCGAGGCGCAGGAAGCCGGGCGTTTCCTGAAGACCAACAACGAGGTCCGTCAGCAGAACATGCGCCAGGCAGTCGCGGCGGCAGCCACCAATCCCATCGTCCAGATGTTCGCCGCGACCGCCGTTGCCGTGGTCATCTACGTCGCGCAGGTGCAGTCGGCTTCCGGGCAGATTACCGTCGGCAGCTTCGTATCCTTCATTACTGCCTTGCTGATGCTGCTGTCGCCGCTGCGCCACCTGGCCGACGTCAATGCGCCGCTGCAACGCGGGTTGGCCTCGGCCGAGAGCGTTTTCCAGCTGCTCGACGAAGCCGCCGAGCGCGACGAAGGCACGGTCGATGCCGGGCGCGCTGCTGGGCATCTGGTGTTCGCGAATGTCGCCTTCCGCTACCCGAGCGCTGAGCGCAATGCGCTGTCGGCAGTCAATCTCGACATCGCGCCGGGCCAGACCGTGGCGCTGGTCGGCCAGTCCGGCGGCGGCAAATCGACGCTGGCAGCGCTGGTGCCGCGTTTCTACAACCCCGACAGCGGCAGCATCCAGCTCGACGGTGTCGATCTGCAGGATCTGAGCCTGCACAGCCTGCGCCGCAACATCGCCTACGTCAGCCAGGATGTGCTGCTGTTCAACGACACCGTCGCCGCCAACATTGCCTACGGCGACATGGCCGGCGCCTCGCGTGAAGCCATCGCGGCGGCTGCCGCAGCGGCCAACGCGCTGGAATTCATCGAGCGCCTGCCCCATGGTTTCGACACCATGATCGGTGAAAACGGCAACAACCTGTCCGGCGGCCAGCGCCAGCGTCTGGCGATTGCCCGCGCCATCCTCAAGGACGCGCCGATCCTGATTCTCGACGAAGCAACCTCGGCGCTCGACAACGAATCCGAGCGTCTGGTCCAGGGCGCGCTGGAAAACCTGATGCAGAAACGCACGACGCTGGTCATCGCCCATCGCCTGTCGACCATCGAAAAAGCCGACCGCATCGTCGTGCTCGGCGAAGGCCGCGTGCTGGAATCCGGCCGGCACGACGAACTGCTGGTCAAAAACGGCGCCTACGCCCGCCTGCACAGCCTGCAGGAACAAACCGAATCGCTGCGGGAGCCGGCATGAGAATCCTCCACACTGAAGCGTCCTGCGGCTGGGGTGGCCAGGAAATCCGCATCCTCACCGAAGCGCGCGGCTTGATTCGTCGCGGCCATCAGGTCGAACTGGTTTGCCCGCCGGAAGCGCAGATTTTCACCGCCGCGCCGGATTACGGTATTCCCGTGCATGCGCTGAATATCGGCAAAAAGCGCCTTGGGCCGCTGCTGGCGCTGCGCCGTTTTTTGAGCGAGCAGCGTTTCGACATCATCAACACCCACAGTTCGACCGATTCCTGGCTCGCCGCGCTGGCCTGTAAAACCCTTGCCGATGCCCCGACCATCGTCCGTACCCGCCACCTGTCGACGGCGGTCAATCGCTCGGCGACGACGCGCTGGCTGTACGAAAAAGGCAGTGCCCACGTCGTCGTGACCGGCGAAGCGCTGAAGGCGCAACTGATCCGCGACAACGGCTATCCGGCCGAGCAACTGACCTCGGTGCCGACCGGCATCGACCTCGAACGTTTCCGCCCGCAACCCCGCCAGCAGGCCCGTGCCGCCCTTGGCCTGCGCGCTGATGTGACCTATCTCGGCATCCTCGCCACGCTGCGCGACTGGAAGGGGCACACCGTGCTGTTCGACGCGCTGGTCGAACTACTGCCCAAACGCCCGGATTTGCGCGTGCTGATCATCGGCGACGGCCCTTACCGCGACCGCCTCGATGCCCGCGCCGAGGTGCTCGGCATCAGCGACAAGCTCGATTTCGTCGGCCATCGCAGCGATGCCGAACGCTGGTTGCCGGCCATTGATGTGTTCACGCTGCCGTCCTGGGGCGACGAAGGTGTGTCGCAGGCGCTGATGCAGGCCATGGCTTGCGCGCTGCCGATTGTTACGACGCCGGTCGGTAGCCTGACCGAAGTCATTCATGACGGCAAAACCGGCCTGATCGTGCCGCCGCGTGATGCGCATGCACTGGCCGGGGCGATTGCCCAATTGCTCGACGACCCGGCGCTGGCTGGCCGTCTGGGCACTGCCGCTCGCGAACTGGCGGTGGCGCGTTGTGGTGAAACCCTGATGCTCGATCGCATGGAAGCCATCTTCCGGCGCTTTGGCCGGCCCGGAGCGCGCTGAGCCATGTGCGGCATTGCCGGTTTCTTTGGCCGCCGCCCGGTCGCGGCGGCGACGGTCGAAGCCATGCGCGCGGCGATTGCCCGCCGTGGCCCGGATGCCTTCCATGTCGCCGGTAGTCGCGAGGCCACCGCAGCGCTGGCCTGGCAGGACGATTTCGCCGGCCTTCAGCAGGCGCTGCTGCATGCCCGCCTGTCGATCCGTGATCCACGTCCGGCGGCTGATCAGCCGATGCGCAGCGACGACGGCGACATCTGGCTTTGCTACAACGGCGAGGTCTATGGCTGGGAGCCGGACAAGGCGACTTTGCAGGCCGCCGGTCACGTCTTCAACACCACGTCCGACACTGAATTCATCCTCCGTGCCTATCAGCAATGGGGCTGGGATGGCCTGCTGCCACGCTTGCGTGGAATGTTTGCCCTGGTGGTGGTCGACCGCAGAATTGGCAAGATTTTCGTCGCGCGCGACCGCATGGGCCTCAAGCCGCTGGTCTATTACCACGATGCGGCCAAGGGCGAATTCGCTTTCGCCTCGTTGGTGCGCGGCGTGCTGCCTTACCTGCCGTCGGACAAACGCGATTTCTCGCCGGCCGGCATCGACGCCTACCTGGCGCACCGCACCATTCCCGCGCCGGGAACGATCTTCACGCACATCCAGCGCCTGGAAAATGCCCATGCGCTGGAATTCGACCTGGCCAGCGGTGAGCTGAAAAAGTGCCGCTACTGGTCGCCCGAGCCGCTAGTCGATGGCGGCAACACCTGGCAGGCCGAACTCGACCACGCGATTGCGCTGCGCACCGCCGCTGATCGCCCGGTCGGGCTGTTCCTGTCGAGTGGCATCGATTCAACGGTGCTCGCCAGCCGCCTGGCCGAGCAGGGCTACCGCAACATCCAGACCTTCACCGCCGCCTTCGACAACCCGGCGATGGACGAAAGCAGTCGCGCTGCAGCGATTGCCGAGCGTCTGGGCATGGCCAACGAGCGCGTCGCGATGCCGGCCGATACCGTCGCCGATTTTGCACAGATCGTCGCCGACCTCGACGAGCCTTTTGCCGATCCGTCGAGCTTCCCGACCTGGTATCTGGCACGCGCCGCCGTCGAATCGGTCAAGGTGGTTTTGTGCGGCGATGGCGGCGACGAGATGTTCGCCGGCTACAAGCGTTATCGCCAGCACCTGCGCTCGGCCTGGCGGCGGCATTTGCCGGCGATTGGTGCGCTGCGCCCGGCCGCAGCGATCTGCCCGAGCAAAGGCCAGCGTCTGGCGCTCGAAGCCTCGCTGAGCTGGCTCGATGCCTATCCGCTGCGCTTCTCCGGCATCGGCCTGAGTGAACGGGCGGCGCTGCAGCCCAATTTTGCGGTCAACGCCCATTATTGGCGCATTTCCAGCCTGAACCGCGACGCGGCGCCGATAGACCAATTGCTCGCCATCGACACCGAGAACTACCTGCCGGAATACATCCTGCGCAAGGCCGACCTGCTGACCATGGCGCATGGCCTCGAAGGCCGCGCGCCGCTGCTCGATCAGGTCTTCGTCCGCCGCGTCCAGGCCATGCCCGCCGCCGAACGCTTCACGAATCCGGCCAAGCAGGCGCTGGCCGGCGTTTGCCCGCAGGCCGAGGAATTCGCCTTCTTCTCGCGCAAGAAAATGGGCTTCAATCCGCCGGTCGCCGGCCTGTTGCAAGCGCTGCAAGGCCGCTTCGCCGGTCTGCCGGAACGGCTGGAAAAGCTGACCCAGGGCCAGTTGTCGGCAGCAGCGCTGAATGCGGCGCTGACGCAATGGCGCAGCGATAAATCGTATGGCGAGCAGTTGCTGCAATTGCTGATTCTCGACGAATCCCTGGCGCAATTGGCCGAACTGGCCGCCGGCGAGCGCTGAGGCGATGGCGACGATAGCGACGGCTAGCCTTTGCCAGCCGCGAATGTTGATGGGTTTTTACCGCCGCTCCGTTAGGATGCTGGCGGTGCCGATGTCGCTCCACCGACCGGGGGGTCGCTTGCGGGGGGCATGGCGGTATTTTTTGACCAGTTCATGCGGGGAAAACATGATCAGAAAAGATGGCAAGACGATGCGCCGCCTGCGCAAACTGCGCCTGGCGTTTGGCAAACCGGCGCAGGCCGAAAATAGCGGCGTGATCCTGCCCTTGCTGGCGAAAGGCGTTTCGCCAGCCTTGCAGCGGGCGATTTACCTCGACCCTTACGAAGCGCACGAACGCGGCGTCATCGAGCGCAAGCTGGCCAGTGACGACATCGTGCTCGAACTGGGCGCCGGCATCGGCTTCATTTCGACGCTGTGCGCCAAGCGCATTGGCGGCGACCGGGTCTTTGCCGTCGAGGCCAATCCGGTCATGGCCGAGGCCATCCGCGAAACCTACCGGCTCAATGGCGTCACGCCACAGCTCTTTTGCGGCCTGCTGGGCCAGGAAGAGGGCGAGGAAACCTTCTACGTCGAGAGCAATTTCATTTCCTCGTCGACGCATCAGCGCAGCCAGACCGCCCAGGCGGTGACGACCCGGCGTTACGACGCACGCGCCTTCATCGACAAGATCAAGCCGACTTTCCTGATTTGTGACATCGAAGGCGGCGAACAGGAATTGCTCGCTTACATGCCGCTCGCTGGTGTCAAAAAACTGTGCATCGAACTGCATCCGCATGTGATCGGCAATGCCGGCACCAGCGCCATTTTCCAGCGCCTGCTCGAACAGGGCTTTGTCTGTGATTTCCTCAATTCCTCGGGGAAGGTTTACTTTTTTGAGCGGGCGACTGCCTGAATGAACGCGCCGGGACTGGCTGACGGAAGCGGGCATGGCTAAACAGAGCCGTTTCTGGTCGCGCCTGCTGGTGCTGTCGCACGCTTTGCCGCGCCTGCTTTTTGGCCGCAAGAAGCTGGCCCGGCCGCAGCGCATCCTGATCGCCCATCACCTGCTGCTCGGCGACAGCATCATGCTCGCCGGCTTGTTCAAGAAGCTGCGTCGCGATTATCCCGACGCGCAGATCGACAGCCTGGTGCCAACGCCCTGGCTGCCGATCTTCGCCGGCCGGCCTTACGGCGTGCGCGGCCTGGCGTATGACCTGCGGGCGGTCGACAGCCAGAAACGCCTGATTGCCGAAGGCCCTTACGACTGGGCGCTGGTGCCGGCCGACAATCGCTGGGCGTGGATGGCCCGCGCCATGGGTGCGCGCTGGGTCACGGCCTTTGCCGGTGGCGGCGGCGGGGTCAAGGATTGGCCGGTTGATGAATTCATCAACTGGCCGCAGACGCCGGAAGCCTGGGGCGACATCGCCAGCCGCCTGGCGCCGGGCGCTGAACCTGAGGCCTTCGTCCTTGGCGAATGGCCGGCGCCACCCTTGCCAGTCAATTCCCCGGCTTTGCCGCAAAAACCCTACGCCGTTCTGCATCTCGGTGCTTCCAGCCCGCACAAGATGTGGCTGCCCGAGCGCTGGCTGGCGCTCGCTGAGTCGCTGAGCGCCGCCGGCCTGACCGTCGTGTGGTCGGGTGGGCCGAACGAAAAGGGGCTGGCCGAAGCCGCTGACCCGCAGGGACGTTTCGCCAATCTCGCCGGGCAGTTCAACATGGCCGGGCTATGGCATCTGCTGGCGGGCGCAGCCCTGCTGGTCAGCCCGGATACCGGCGTCGCCCATCTCGCGCGCCTGACCGGCACGCCGGCCGTGGTGCTGTTCGGGCCGGGCTCGCCGATTGTTTCCGGGCCGGGGCGTTTCTGGCAGGACAGTCCGTTTGCGGTGGTTTGGGAAGAAAATATCGCCTGTCGCGACCAGCAGCTGCTGTTCGAGCGGCCCTTGCCCTGGGTGCGGCATTGCTGGCGCAGCGTTGCCGAGTGCGGTCAACCGCGCTGCATGTGGCAAATCGACAACCAACGGGTCATGCAGGCCATTACCCAAGTGACCGGCATTGCGCTGGACGGAGAGCGGGCATGAGTCCGGAAAAGAAAAAACGCGTCGGCCTGTTTGTCGATTCATTGATGGGCGGCGGCGCCGAGCGGGTGGCGCTCAATTTCGCCGAAAAATTCATCGAACTCGGCCACGATGCGCGAGTTTTCGTGCTGCATCCGCCGATTGAGCACCAGACCGGCAATGTGCCGATTCACCTGGTCAGCGAGCAGTTCAAGCTTGCCGACTGGCGGCCGCTGAACAAATGGCTGTACGTGCAGCGCATCCGCAAGCTGATCCGCGAGATCGAGTCCGACGGCAAGCCTTTCGATTTTTTCATCTCGAATGCCGAGGATTCCGACCGCCTGACGCGCATGGCCGGGCTGCCGAATGTCTTCATCCGCTACCGCAATTCGCTGCTGCATTTCCTTGACGCCAAGGTCGGCGACAGCCAGGGGCTGAAGCGGCGCATCCGCCATGCGCGCTGGCTGAACAAGTTCCGCCGCCTCTATAGCGGCCATATCGTCACCGTGTCGCAGGCGCTGGAAGACGAACTGAAGCACTCGGTCGGGCTCAAGCCGAAGTCGATCAAGACCATATACAACCCCTTCGACTTCGACCTGCTGCGCCGTCGCGCTGCCGAACCGCGCGAACTGCCGGCCGAGCCTTACATCCTCTACCCGGCCCGGCTGACGCCGCGCAAGCGCCAGGATCTGCTGCTGCGCGCTTATGCCCAATCCGGTTCGACGCTGCCGTTGGTCCTGCTCGGCGGCACCAGTGGCGCCGAAGGCGAGAAGTACGAAATCGACATGAAGGCGCTGGCCGCCGAACTCGGCATCGCCGACCGCGTGCGTTTCCAGGGCTTCGAGCAGAACCCCTACCCGTGGATCAAGGGCGCGACGCTGGTGGCGATGTCGTCCGACAGCGAAGGCCTGCCGACGGTGTTGATCGAATCGCTGATCCTCGGCACGCCGGTCGTTAGCACCGATTGCCCGACCGGGCCGTCAGAAATCCTCACCGGCGACCTCGCGCGCTTCCTTTCGCCGGTCGATGACGCACCGACGCTGGCGGCCAACATCCGCGCCGCGCTGGCAAGTTATCCGCCGATTACCGAGCAGCACATCGAACGTTTCCGCGCCGAAAACACCATCCGCACTTACATCGCCCACCACGCGGCGCTCACCGGGCAGGGCGCATGAGCCAGGCAGCGCCGCTGTTTGCCCAGATCAAGCTGCACACCTATTTCGGCGGCGGCGAGATCTTTGCCGCTCATCTCGCCGAAGCGGCGGCCGGGCTGGGCGGCTCGTCGGTGCTGATCGTTCATCCCGACGCCAGACACTGGGCCGGGCTACACCTGCCGGCCACCCGGCTGATCACCGCCCACAACTGGGCCGAGGCTGCCGCCAAGCTGCCGCCCGGCCTGCCGGTGATCGTCCATGCCGCACCACCCCAGGCGCTGGCCGAGCAGATCGCCGCAACGCGACCGCTGATCGGCTTTGCCCACATGCCGCTCAACCGTTTCTACGCCGACAGCCGTCAGGCTTACGGCGCGTGCACACGGGTGGTCGGCGTTTCCGGCTATGTCATCGATACCATCCGTGGTCTCGGGCTGGAACCCTGGCCCGTGCCGTTTTACGGCGTGGCCGATGCCAAACGGCCGGGTGACGGCGGTGGCATCCTTGCCGCGTCGGAATTCGAATGGGACCGGCGCAAGTTCCGCGACCGCCTGCTCGGCCTCAGCGAACCGCTGTGGGCCAAACTGCGGCGGCGCGCCAGCTATCAGAAGCGCGACGGGCTGACGCTGGGCATCGTGTCGCGCCTGGCGCCGATCAAGCAATTCCCGCTGCTGCTGCAACTGCTGGCGCCCGAACTGGCCCGCCAGCAAAACGTCTATCTCGAAATCTTCGGCGCCGGTGGTTACGCCTCGGTGCGCGACCTGCGCCGCGCCCTCAAGCCGCTTGGCGACCGGGTGCGTTTCTGGGGCCATCAGCGTGATGTTGCCCGCGCCTACGCCGGCATCGACGTCCTGCTGACCGGCCTGCCTGAACGCGAGGCGCTGGGGCTCAATGTCATCGAAGCCCAGGCCTGCGGCGTGCCAGTGCTGGCGCCGGGTGCCGCGCCCTTCACCGAAACCGTACTGCCGGGAAAAACCGGCTGGCTCTATGCCGATCCGCGTGAGGCGGGTAGCATCTACCCGAGCTTTGCCGAGACGCTCGCCAGCCTGCTGGCCCAGCGCGAACAAGGCCAGCGCCTCGATCCGCGTCGGGAAACTGCCCACATGCAAAAATTTTCTTCAGATGAATTCCGTCACCGCCTCGCCGAACTCCTCGCCAGTGTCCGCTGAGCCCGGCGGCCGTTTCGCGCTCGGCGCCTGGATCGCCCTGAGCCTGCTCGGGGTCACGGCGCTGCTGGCCAATGCGCCGGGGCCACGGCGGGCGCTGTTGTTCACGGCGCTGTTGCTGTGTCTGGTCGAATTTTTCCGCCAGCAGCGTGGCGCCTGGCTCAAGCCGGTGCTCCCCTGGGCGGCGCT
>JAVBXO010000428.1 GCA_030824535.1 Azonexus sp.
GACGGATGAAGTTGAGCTTGCCATTGCGCACGAAGCCTTCAGCATCGAAGCCCGCCGGAATGTTGGCGGCGCTCAGTGCGGCGGCCGGGGCAGCAGCCGTGCCGGAAGCGGGGAAGTCCTGAGCGGCTGGGGGATTACCGTAAGCGTTGCCAGCACCGGCATATTGCATGCCCTGATGACCCTGAGCGGCAGCCTTCTTGCGCATGAAGTAGCCGATGACGCCGATGATGACCATCGCCAGCAGGGCCATCATCATGAAATTGCCCAGTTCTTCACCGAAACCAAAGTGCGAAGCCAGGGCGGCCAGGCCCAGGCCTGCGGCCAGACCTGCCAGCGGGCCCATCCAGGAGCGCTTTGGTTGAGCGGCTTGCGGCGGTGCTTGAACCGGTTGGCGGGCGGCGTTGGGCGCCGCTTGTTGATGCGGCGCCGGCGTCGGGCTGACTGACTGGCGTTGCATGCCGGTCGATCCGCCGCCACCGAGGCGTCGGGCAGCGTCGGCATCACCGATGCTGAGGGTGAAGCCGAGCACCAGCGCTACGGCCATCATGGCGAGATTCTTCATGGTTCTTGTCTCCGAGTGTGGGAATGCGACAGGACGTAGTGTAACCGCCCCGAGTGACCCGAAAAAACCAGCTTAATATTGATTGATCCTTCGTTTTAAGCGAAGTCTGGCCCCAGCAGGCCGGCAACTGCCTGCGGGTTGGACGGAAAGTACAGATGCAGGTAGGACGCGGTCAGGCGCTGGCGGCGGTAAATGGCCTCGCCGTCGCTACCTGACTGGTTACGGGCGCGGCAGAGCGGGGCGAGCGGGGTATCGCTTTGCGAGTAATGGAAGGTGTGACCGGCCATTTCGCCTTCGGGCAGCGTGACGAATTGCGTGCCCAGCGCTGCCAGCCGCTGCTGCATTACCGCACGTCCGGGCAGGAGGCCGGCAAAACGATGGCTGAGGCCAGCCTTGTCCACGACTTCTTCGAACAGGCTCATCATGCCGCCGCATTCGGCGAGCAGCGGTTTGCCGGCGTCGACGTGGGCGTGCAGGGCGGCCCACAGTGTGGTGTTGGTGCTCAGCGCGTCGGCATGCAGCTCCGGGTAGCCACCGGGGAGCCAGACGGCGTCGCACTCGGGCAGGCTGTCGCCGGCGACAGGGGAGAAGAAGCGCAGTTCGGCGCCGAGCTGTTGCAGGGTTTCGAGATTGGCCGGGTAAATGAAGCCATAGGCGGCATCACGGGCAATCGCGATGCGTTGGCCGAGCAGCGCCTGGCCGATTGGCGGCGGCGTGCTTGCCGCGAAAAGCACCGGTTTTGGCAGGTCGACCGCAGCACTGGCGGCCAGGGCGTCGGCGAGCTGGTCGAGACGTTCGCCGAGATCGGCGATTTCGGCCGCCTGTAGCAGACCGAGATGGCGTTCCGGCAGGCTGTCGCTGCTTTTGGGCAGGGCGCCGAACCAGTCCATGCCGCTCGGCAGGCTTTCTTGCAGAAGCTTGGCGTGGAAAGGGCTGCCAATGCGGTTGGCGAGCACCCCGGCAAAAGGCAGTTCGGGGCGGTAGCTGGTCAGGCCATGGGCGACGGCGCCGAAGGTCTGGGCCATCGCGCCGGCGTCGATCAGGGCCATGACCGGGATGCCGAATTTGATCGCAATGTCGGCGGCCGACGGCGTGCCGTCGAAGAGGCCCATGACCCCTTCGATCAGGATCAGGTCGGAGTCGTCGGCGGCGCGCGCCAGACGCCAGCGGGCATCGGCTTCGCCGCACATGCCGAGATCGAGGTTCTGACACGGGCGACCGCTGGCAAAGGCGTGAATCTGCGGATCGAGAAAATCCGGGCCGCATTTGAAGACGGTCACGCATCGGCCCTGGCGGGTATGCAGGCGGGCGAGGGCGGCGGTGACGGTGGTCTTGCCCTGGCCGGAGGCCGGGGCAGCAATGAGCAGGGCCGGACAGGCGGGCATTACCAGTCCAGTCCGGGCATGGCCTTGACGCCAGCGGCGAAGGCGTGTTTTTCGTTGCCGACGTCGCTGACCGTGTCGGCGGCGTCGCGCAGGGCATCAGGCGCGGCGCGGCCGGTGATGATGACGTGCTGCATGGCCGGGCGCATGCGCAGGCTGGCCAGCACGTTATCGAGTTCGAGCCAGCCGTATTTGAAGGCGTAGGTCATTTCGTCGAGCACGACGAGGCCGATGGCCGGGTCGGCGAGGTAGCCACGGGCGATTTCCCAGGCGGCCTGGGCGGCTTTGGCGTCGCGCTCCTTGTCCTGGGTTTCCCAGGTGAAACCTTCGCCGCCGACGTGCCAGTGCACCTTCGGCTGATTGCGGAAAAAGGCTTCTTCGCCGGTATCCGAGCGGCCTTTGACAAACTGCACCACCGCCACTTGCTGGCCGTGGCCGAGGGCGCGGGCGACGACGCCAAAGGCGGCCGAGGATTTGCCCTTGCCGTTGCCGGTATTGACCAGCAGCACGCCGCGTTCTTCCTGGGCGGCGGCGATGTGGCTGTCGACGACAGCCTTCTTTTTCTGCATGCGTTCTTCGTGGCTGGTAGCCATCATTTACTCCGGGATGAAACAGCGGTGGCCGCGGTCGTCGAGCTGGCGCAGGCCGTAGCCATAAAGTTCTGAGAGTCGGGCGGCGGTCAGGGTGCTGTCGACCGGGCCTTGCTCGGCGCGACCGTCGCCATAAAGCAGCAAGGCCCGGTCGCAGAAACGATGGGCCAGCGCCGGGTCGTGCAGCACCATGATCACGCCAGCGCCACAGTCGCGGGCGGCGGCGCTGAAAAGTTCAAGGACCGCCATCTGGTGGTTGAGGTCGAGGTGGGCGAGCGGTTCGTCAAGCAGGTAGAGCGGCGCTGCCTGGGTCAGCAAGGTGGCGATGGCCAGGCGCTGGCGCTCGCCGCCGGACAGTGTGTGCACTTGCCGCGCCGCCAGTTCGGCCAGACCGACCGAGGCCAGCGCGCTGCGGGCGATGTCGGCATCGTGGGTGGATTCCCAGTCCCAGCGACCGAGATGCGGATGCCGGCCAGTCAGCGCTGTTTCCAGCACGCTTGAACCGAAAGGGTCGCTCTGGAACTGGCCGAGCCAGGCGCGGCGCAGGGCGGCCTGGCGTGGCGGCAGCAGGGCGGCATCTTCGCCGCTGAGCAGGATGGCGCCACCAGCGGGCGGGCGCAGTCCGGCCAGCGTCGACAGCAGGGTCGATTTGCCAGCGCCGTTGCGACCGAGGATCACCAGGCGTTCGCCGGCCTGCAGACTCAGACTGATGCGGTCAACGACGATTTTGTCGCCAATTTCAACCTGCAATTGCAAGGCTTCGAGCAGCGGTTGGGTCATTTTGGCTGTCTCGACAGCAGGAACAGGAACACCGGCACGCCGATCAGCGCGGTCAGCACTCCGACCGGCAACTGTTGCGGCGCAATGATCGTGCGCGCTGCGGTGTCGGCCAGCACGAGTAGCGAGCCGCCGGCCAGCACCGAGGCCGGTAGCAGCAGGCGCTGGTCATTGCCGGTGGCCAGGCGGACCAGATGCGGTACGACCAGGCCGACAAAGCCGATCGAGCCGGCAGTGGTCACCGACGCGGCGGTGGCCAGCGAGGCCAGCAGGTAAACGACGTAGCGCAGGCGGTCGACCGCCACACCGAGGGCTTGCGCCTGTTGCAGGCCGCGTGACAAAAGATTGAGCTCACGGGCAAAAGGCATCGCCAGCAGCAGGGCCAGCACCAATGAAACCAGAGCTGGCCACCAGCGGGCACTTTGGCCGAGGTCGCCCATCAGCCAGAAGAGCATGCCGCGCAGCTTGTGTTCTTCGGCAATCGCCAGCATCAGCGCGACCAGCGCGCCGCAACCGGCGGCAACGATGACGCCGGTCAGCAGCAGGCGGGTTTGTGTCCAGCTGCCATCGCCATGCGCCAGGCCAAAAACGATGAACATCGCGCCGAGTGCGCCGAGAAAGGCCAGACCGTCGACGCCGATGACCGGCAGGCCGATCAGGATGGCGAACATCGAACCTACGCCGGCGCCACCGGAGATGCCCAGCACATAGGGGTCGGCCAGCGGATTCCTGAGTAGCACCTGCATCAGCGCGCCGGCCAAAGCCAGCAAGCCGCCACAGGCGAAGCCGGCGAGGGCACGCGGCAGGCGCAGTTGCAGCACGATTTCGCCGCCGCTGCCTTCCTGCCCGAGCAAGGCCGAAAAAACATCGGCGGGGGCGACCCGGAAACTGCCAACCATCAGCGCCAGCACGATGCTGAGCAGCGCCAGCAAAGCCAGCGAAGTCAGGATCAGGAGGGCGCGATGGCGGCTGGGCATGGCGGTTTACTGCGGGCTGTAGCGAATGCCGACGAAGGCGTTGAAGCCCGGCGTCGTGTAATTGCTGACCTGCACGTACTGCTTGTCGAAGACATTGTTCAGGCGGGCAAACAAGGACCAGTCGCGGGCAACGCGATAGCTGCCGTGGAGGTTCAACAGCGCATAGCCGCCCAGCTCCTGGGTATTGGCGATGTCGTTGTAACGCTTGCCGCTGGCCAGCACTTCCGCACCGGCGGTAAACGGGCCGAATTCACGACTGACGCCGAACTTGGCAATTTCCTTGGCGCGGTAACGCAGCAGCGTGTTGCGGTCGGTATCTTGCGGGTTTTGCAGGTCAAGGCTGGCGTTGAGCTTGTAGCTGGCCAGTTGGCCGTCGTAGGCCAGCGTCCAGCCAGTCAGCTCGGCCTTGGCGACATTGGCTGGGAACCACAGGCCGCTGCTGTTCGGCGCCCATTCGACCAGATCGGAAATCTTGTTCTGGTAATAGGTCAGCGAGGCGTGGTGTTTTTCGACTTCATAGTGCAGCGCCACTTCGCGGTTGATCGACGTTTCCGGCTTCAGGTTGGGATTGCCGGCGCCCGGCCAGTACAGGTCATTGAAGGTCGGCGCCTTGAAGCCGGTGCCGTAGGAAGCGTTGGCGCGCCAGTCGCGGCTCAGCTGGTAACCATAGGCCAGGGTGCCGGTGGTCTTGCCGCCAAACTGCGAATTTTCGTCGCGACGAACGCTGGCCTGGGCGCGGTGATCGCCGAAATTGCCATGCCAGCCGGCGAGGTAGGAATTGATCGTGCGCTCGCTGACGTCGTAGGCAACATTGCCGGAAACCGATTGGGCGACATGTTCGGCGGCGAGCAGCGCAGTGCCGACCGGTAGGGTGATGTCGTTCTGCCACTGGTACTGAGTCTGGCGCGACTCGATCAGCGAATCCGGCTTGCCGCTGATGTATTGCTGGCTGCGGTCGGCGCTCTGGCCGATCTTGATCGTGCTTGTCCAGTCGCTGGTCAGGCGGTTGCGGCTATAGACATTGACGCCGTACAGGGTTTGTGACTGCTTGAAATCGCCGGCCTTGGGGAAGGAGTCGTAGCGATTCCAGCCATCGGAATAGAGGTAGCTGGCGCCCAGTTCGTGTCCCTGGGCCGGGGTATAGGCGAGGCTGCCGGACGAGGTGGTCATCTCGAAGCCATCGCGGTCGGCGTTGTACGACGAGTTTTTCGGATTGTTGATGGCCGAATAAGAGTCGCTGCGCTTGTGCGCCAGTTGCAGGCTGTAACGCCAGCCATCCGTACCACCCGAAAGGCCGGCGGCTTCGCTGCTGGTATTCCACGATCCATAACCGGCTTCGGCAAAGAACTTCAGCGGACCATCGCCACGCTTGGTGAAGATCTGGATCACGCCGCCAATGGCGTCGGAGCCGTAAAGCGAGGAGCAGGAGCCGCGAATGATTTCGATACGCTCGACTTGCTCCAGCGGGATGAAGCCCCAGGCCGGATAACCGGTGGTCGTTGAGCCGAGGCGCATGCCATCGACCAGAACCAGTGCGTGGTTATTGTTGCTGCCGCGAATGAAGATCGACGAATCGGTGCCGAGGCCGCCCTTGTGGGTGATTTCAATGCCAGGCTGGCGGGCGAGCAGATCGTTGAGCGTGGCGTTGGGGCCGGCGGCGCGGATTTCCGGCGCGGCGATGACGCTGATGTCGGTCAGCACTTCGCTGCTGCGCTGGGCTTGACGGGTGGCGGTCACGACAACGTTGTCGAGCAGGGCCAGTTGTTCGACGGCCTGAACCTGGGTGGCAAAGGCGAGGGGCAGCAAAACTGCCAGCGGCTTCAAACGTGAATGCATGGTATTTCCTTCTCCCGGCAGGCGTCCCCGCGTGCCGGAGCACATTGAAAAGGAAGGGCCGGGGGAAAAGGAGGTTGCGATAACCCGCGCCACACCCCCGTGGCACTTCCGCTAACTGTGCAAGGCCGGTATCCGGGCTTGCAAGTCTTGACGCGTCGCCTTCCCAGGTTTGACACCCAGTGGCCTTGTGACGCGCCCGCACTTGCTTACCGTTGCGGGGGCAGCAGCGGAGTTGTCTGTGAGCAGACGCACCGCTTTCCCGTTTAACTGCGCCCGGAAAAACCGGGGGCAGCACCTTTGACACGGCGCGCATTCTACATGCCCGCAGCTCCCGCTGCATCATTCAGTTATCTTTTGTTGCCGATAAAACACTTTCAGAATAGGGGCTTACTGCTTGACCCTGCAGCATTATTCCCTCTATAGTGCGCGCCATGAACATGGAACTCGAAGCGCTCGAAGCCAAGATCGAAGGGGTGGTTGCACTGGTTCACCAGTTGCGCGCCGAAAACGAGGTTTTGCGCAATCAAATTGCAGCGGCGGAAGCCGAACGCTTGCAGTTGCGGCAGAAGATGACGGTTGCCCGCGAGCGTCTGGAGCTCCTGATGGGCAAGCTTCCCGAGGATGTCATCGATGAGCGCTGAGCCGAATTTCCTGGATGTCCGGATTCTGGGGCGCGAATATCGCGTTGCCTGCATGCCGGAAGAGCGAGATGCGCTGTTGTCGGCGGTGACCCTGGTCGACAGCAAAATGAACGAAATCGCCCAGCGGACCAAGAACACCATCGCTGAGCGTGTTGCCGTCATGGCGGCGCTGAACATCGCCCACGAGTACCTGTCGGTGAAAAATACACCGCCTGTTGAAGCAGTTGATACTTCTGACGCGAAGCGTAGAATCGATTTCATGGGAGCGCAGCTGGATGCTGTGCTGATGTCCCAGCAGTTGAGCGAACTCTGATCCGCTGCTAACCCGGACATCACCCGCCGAGTGTTCCCTGCGGTGTTTGTTAAGGCCATATATTCCTTGAACCAATGCTAATTGGCATCGGTTGCGGACTGTTTAACCGCTGTTGTGCGCGCTCTTCGTCGAGCGTTCCTGATGCGGGAGGAAAGCAACCACTTTGAACCTCGGTTCAGGATGCCGGCCTGACGGCACTCGCGGGGACCTGATTGAACGGGTGGCAGTTTTTCTGCCACCCGTTTTCCTTTTCCGGAGGGCGCGGTGAATTACTGGCTGATGAAATCGGAGCCGGACGAGGTTTCGATTGACGACCTGGCCGCAAAAACCGTTGTGCCGTGGTTCGGCGTACGCAACTACCAGGCGCGCAATTTCATGCGCGATGCGATGAAAGTCGGCGATCTGGCTTTTTTCTACCATTCCAGCTGTGTGCAACCGGGAATTGCCGGTATTGGCGAGATTTGTTCGGAGGTCTATCCGGACGAAACGCAGTTTTCTGCGGTAAACCCCTATTTCGATCCAAAATCGCTGCGCGATAATCCGCGCTGGCTGTTGCGCGACCTGCGTTTTATCAGCAAGTCGCGTTTGATCCCGCTGGCTGAACTGCGGGCTTGTCCGGAGTTGGCAGGGATGCGCCTGCTGGCCCGTGGCAATCGCTTGTCGGTGATGCCGGTGACGGCCGGAGAATGGGTCTTCATCAATCTCCTTATGACGGAAAATACATGACAATTTGGTGGCTTGCCTATCCCTTGCTGGGGATCTTTGGTGGTTTTGTGGCAGGTTTGTTTGGTGTCGGCGGTGGTCTGACCCTGGTGCCTTTCATGTATATGCTGTTCGTGGCGCAGAGCTTTCCTCCGGAGCATGTCATGCATCTGGCCTTGGGCACCTCGATGGCGACCATCGTCTTCACCTCTGTTTCCAGTATGCGTGCCCACCACTCCCATGGCGCGGTGCGCTGGGATATTGTTCGCAGTCTGGCGCCGGGCCTGCTCCTCGGTACTTTTGGTGGCTCTCTGGTCGCTGGTAGGGTACCGACCGGGCCGATGACGGCGATTTTCGTCGTCATCGTCTATTACGCCTCGATCCAGATGATGCTCGATTTCAAGCCGCAGGCCCATCGGCAACTACCCGGCCCGGTCGGCTTGTTTGCCACCGGTGGCGTCATTGGTGGTATTTCCAGTCTGGTTGCAGCAGGGGGAGGCTTTTTGTCCGTGCCATTCATGCTGTTTTGCAATGTCGCCATCCATTCAGCGGTTGGTACTTCATCAGCGCTAGGCTTCCCGATTGCCGTGGCTGGTGCTGTCGGTTATATCGTCGCCGGCTGGAGCGATGCCGGCTTGCCACTCTACACTTTGGGTTACATCTATCTGCCGGCATTTGTCGGTATCGTTGTGATGAGTATCCTGATGGCGCCGGTCGGCGCCCGGCTGGCCCACAAGCTGCCGGTCAAGCAACTGAAGCGGGCTTTCGGCGGTTTTCTCGCCCTGCTTGCCAGCAAGATGCTCTATAGCCTGATCGGCTGAAGCTGTTCAGGTACCGGCCTTGAAGTCGCGCAAGGTGGCGACGAGGTCGGCGAAACGCTCGCCCTGAACAGTCACGTGGGCGCGCAGCAGGGCCGATGCGAGCTCGCTGTCACCCTTGATGATGGCATCGACGATGGCCTGATGCTCGTTGAATGACGTCGCCATCCGGTTGCGCACCCGTAGCTGTAGCCGGCGATAGGGGCGCAGGCGGCGGTGCAGCGCGGTCGCCTGCTCTACCAAAAAGCCGTTGTGGCTGGCCTCGTAGATGCGCTGGTGGAAGATCTCGTTTAGCTGATAGTAAATGTCCGGCGTATTGGCATCGCGTGCCGCTTCGCAGGCGCGATGCGCTTCCTGCAGGGCGAGTTGCTCGCTCGGCGTGATCCGGCGGGCGGCCAGCCGGCCGCACATCGCCTCCAGTTCGGCCATCACCTCGAACATTTCGCAGACCCGGTCGGCGCCGACTTCCGGGACGGTCGCGCCACGTCGTGGCTTGATCTCGATCAGCCCGACCGAAGCCAGCTGAATCAGCGCTTCGCGCACCGGCGTCCG
Organism: Azonexus sp.; assembly: GCA_030824535.1. Lineage (GTDB taxonomy): Bacteria > Pseudomonadota > Gammaproteobacteria > Burkholderiales > Rhodocyclaceae > Azonexus. The sequence continues at coordinate 9,151 of JAVBXO010000428.1, forward strand.
CGAAACCCCGAAGGTATCGGCGAGTTCCTGCTCGTCCAGTCGCGTGCCGGGGGGGTAAACGCCGGTGACGATGCGCTCCTCGATCAGTTCGCCGAGGCGTTCTGACTGGCGGGCGGTGGCAGGTATTTCGGCAGGGCTGGTCACGATTGGCTCCGGCATGTGGCAATGATTTAATTATACGAAATTAGTTGACTAGTATTCAATGCCTGGCTATCTTGTATACACAACGGTGATTTTTGAACACAAATAGCAGAGCGGCGTTCCTGAAGCGAGGATAAGCCAGCCAGTGAGGTTTCACCGTCCATGCTTTTCTAACCTTGGAGGAGACTTCCATGATCAGTAAAACCAAACGCCACCTCACCCTGGCCATTGCCGCCGCCACTTTCGCCTGCACCCTGCCAGCCGCTCACGCCCAGACGCCGCGTGTCATCAAAGTTTCGCACCAGTTCCCAGCGGCCTCCAGTGAAGATGGTGATTTCCGTGACCGCCTGGTCCGCCGCTTTGCCACCGAGGTCGAAAAGCAGTCCAAAGGAAGTCTGAAGTTCGAGATTTACCCGGGCAGTTCGTTGATGAAGACCAACAGCCAGATCGGCGCCCTGCGCAAGAATGCGTTGGACATGAGCCTGGTGCCCCTGGCCTATGGTGGCGGCGAGATTCCGGCAGTCAACCTGACCCTGATGCCGACCCTGGTCAGCAGCTACGAGCAGGGCATGCGCTGGAAAACCGCCCCGATTGGCCAGGAGCTCGACCGCATCCTGGCCGACAAGAACATCAAGATCATCACCTGGGTCTGGCAGGCGGGCGGTATCGCCTCGACCAAGAAAACGGTGGTTGTTCCCGACGACGCCAAGGGCCTGAAGTTCCGCGGCGGCAGCAAGGAAATGGACCAGATGCTGAAGGGCGCTGGCGCGGCTGTGACCGGCATGCCTTCCTCGGAAATCTACAGCGCGATGCAGTCCGGCGTGCTCGACGCGGCACTGACCTCCAGTACCTCGTTGATCAGTTTCCGTCTGCAGGAATTCAGCAAGTACGTGACCACGGCCCGCAACAAGAGCTTCTGGTTCATGTTCGAGCCGCTGCTGATTTCCAAGGGTCTCTATGACTCGCTGACGCCGGAACAACAGAAAATCATCAGCGAAGTCGGCTCCAGTCTGGAGAAGTTTGGCGTTGAAGAGGCCAAGAAGGACGATCAACGCATGGCCGAGGTGTTCGCCAAAGCCGGTGCCAAGGTCGTCGACATGGATGAAAAAGCCTTCATGGCCTGGCGTGGCGTTGCCGAACAGACGGCATTCAAGGATTTCGCCGAGAACATCAAGGATGGCCGTGCCCTGCTCGACATGGCACTGTCGGTCAAGTAATCACCCGGCCGGGCATGGCCCGGCTCATCCTTCTTAAAGGTGAATCATGAGCCCCGGATATTTCATCAGCCGAGCGGTCAAGGCCTTCAATATTGCGACAGGTTACCTGTCGGCTT
>JAVBXO010000004.1 GCA_030824535.1 Azonexus sp.
TCTGCCGTCGGTCGCGCTTGGTCGGACGACCATGAATTTCGGCGGCGGGCTCGTGCTCAAACTTGCGGCGTTGTTGCTCGGCTTCGCGGGCAGCGATGCTGGCCGGCGTTTCCTCGTAGAGCAGACGGGCTTCCGGCGCCGGGCCGCGTTTTTCGGACAAGCCCAGCACGACGACTTCCCAGCGGACTTCGCTATTGGCGATATCCAGTCGGTCGCCGATCTTTACTTCACGCGCCGGTTTGGGCGCACTGCCATTGAGCTTGATCTTGCCGCCGCTGACGGCATCGCTGGCCAGGCTGCGCGTCTTGAAGAAGCGCGCAGCCCATAACCATTTGTCGACGCGAACGCCGCTCAAGCGGGCAGTACCTGCTCGCCAGCGTAAAGCTGTTCGACGGTTTCGCGCTGGCGGATGAGGTGCACCGCGTCGCCATCGACCATGACCTCGACCGCGCGCGGCCGGGTGTTGTAGTTCGAGGCCATGGCCATGCCGTAGGCGCCGGCTGACATCACCGCCAGCAGGTCGCCCGGCTGCACGCACAGCGGGCGGGCCTGGCCGAGGAAGTCGCCGGTTTCACAGACCGGGCCGACGACGTCGTAGTCGCGCGTCGCTCCGTCGCGCGGGGTGACCGGGTTGATGTCGTGCCAGGCTTCATAGAGCGCCGGGCGCATCAGGTCGTTCATCGCGGCGTCGATGATGGCGAAACTTTTGCCTTCGCCTTCCTTGAGGAATTCGATTTTGGTCAGCAGCAGGCCGGCATTGCCGACCAGACGGCGGCCCGGTTCCATGACGATCTGCAAGCCACGCCCGGCGAGCTTGTCGAGCAGCGGGTTGAGGTAGGAGGCGACGGTCGGCTGCACCTGCTCGGCCTTGTACTTGATGCCGAGGCCGCCACCGATGTCGAGGTGGTGGAGGTGAATGCCTTCTGCGGTCAACTGCTCCACGAGGGCCAAAATGCGGTCGAGGGCTTCGATAAAGGGGGCCGGATCGAGTAGTTGCGAGCCGATGTGGCAGTCGATGCCGGTCACGTCGATATTCGGCAGCGTGGCGGCGCGGCGGTAGAGGGCGAGCGCCTGCTCGTAGGCGACACCAAACTTGGCTTCCTTGAGACCGGTCGAGATGTACGGGTGGGTCTTGGGATCGACGTTGGGATTGACGCGGAAACTGATCGGCGCCTTCTTGCCGCATTGGCCGGCAACTTCGTTGAGGCGTTCCAGCTCCGGGGCGGATTCGATGTTGAAGCAGAAAATACCGACATCGAGCGCCAGCTGCATTTCGGCAGCGGTTTTGCCAACGCCGGAGAAGACGACCTTTTTCGGATCGGCACCGGCGGCCAGCACGCGCTGCAACTCGCCGCCGGAGACGATGTCGAAACCAGCGCCGAGACGGGCGAAGAGGTTGAGAATCGCCAGATTGGAATTGGCCTTGACGGCATAGCAGACGAGCGCGCCAGCGCCGGTCGGGTGTGCGGCGAGGACGTCCTGGAATTCTTTCAGCGATTCAGTCAGCGCCGCGCGGGAATAAACGTAGGCCGGGGTGGCGAATTGTTCGGCGATGGCGGGCAGGGCGACATTTTCGGCGTGCAGGACGCCGTTCTTCAGGCTAAAGGAACTCATGGCTTTGCGGTCTGGGTGGCCGTGCTAACATCCGCGCCGGGTTTGGCCGGCGGTGCGGAAGGCGATGGCGCGGGTTTCGGGATGCCGAGCAGCGGCGCCGGCGGTGGGCCGGCGGGTAGTTCGAGCGGGCCTTTTCTGCCGCAGGCAGCAAGGCTCAGGATAATCAAAACGGCAGCGATTCTGGACATTGTCGGGGTGCTGTCAGCAAGAAGCGGGATGGTAGCACACGATGGATGACAAGGAATTCAATGCCCTGGCTGATGCCGCTTTGGCCAGAATCGATGCCGCGCTGGAGCGCTGCGATGCCGATCTGGATTTTGAGCTGGCGGCCGGTGGTGTGCTGGAAATCGAGTTCGCCGATGGCAGCAAGATCATCATCAACCGCCATGGCATTGCCCGTGAAATCTGGGTTGCGGCACGGGCTGGCGGTTTTCATTTTCGCTGGGACGGCAGCAACTGGAGCGATACCCGGGATGGTCAGGAGTTGATGGCGAAACTTTCCGAACTCGCCAGCCGGCAGGCCGGCGAGTCGGTGCAACTGGCCTGATCAGTCGGCCGGCGGAACGCTCAGGTCAGGCTTGGGCAGCGGGCTTGGCACTGCTTCCGGTTCCTCGGCCGCTGGCGGCGCCGGCTTGGTCGCATTTTCCTGGTAGATGTAATTGCGTTCCCGTCCCTCACCAAAACTGATCATGCCTTCCGGTGCCGTCTGAATCTGTACCGGCACATCCTTGAGGGCGCGCAGCATGTAATTGATCCAGATGGGGAGTGCTGCCGCACCACCGGTTTCCTTGTCGCCGAGTTTGCGGGGCTGGTCAAAACCGATCCAGGCGCAGCCAGCAAGGCTCATCTGGTAGCCACAGAACCAGGCATCGACGTATTCGTTGGTCGTCCCGGTCTTTCCGGCCAGATCCTGGCGTTTCAGGATGGCTGAGGCTTTGGCGGCCGTGCCGTAGATGGCCACGTCACGCAGCATGGTGTCCATCATGAAAGCATTGCGGGCATCGATGACGCGTATCGTATCGTCGCCGGCCTGAACGCTTTCGGCCTGGGCCAGTATCTGGTTGCGCTCGTCGCGAATTTCCCGGACGACGTAAGGGTTGACCTTGAAGCCGCCGTTGGCAAAAACGGAATAGGCAGTCACCATTTGCCAAGGGGTCACCGAGCCTGCACCGAGGGCCATGGTCAGGTAAGGCGGATGCTTCTCGGCGTCAAAGCCGAAACGGCTGGCGTAATCCTGGGCATATTTTGGTCCGATCGCTTGCAGGATGCGGATGGAGACCATGTTTTTCGACTTGGCCAATGCCGTGCGCAGCTTCATCGGCCCTTCGTATTTGCCGTCATAGTTATGCGGTTCCCAGGCTTGGGCGCCAGTCTGGCTGGCGGGGATGACGATTGGTTCGTCAGCGACAACGCTGCCTGGGTTGTAGCCCTTTTCGAGAGAAGCGGAATAGATGAAGGGTTTGAAACTTGAACCCGGCTGACGCCAGGCCTGGGTGACGTGATTGAACTTGTTGCGATTGAAATCAAAGCCGCCAACCAGCGCGCGGATGGCGCCATCATTGGGCGAAATGGCGACAAAAGCCGATTCAACTTCGGGGAGCTGGCTGATTTGCCAGTTGGCCTTGTCATCCCTCTGCAGGCGAACGATGGCGCCACGGCGCAGACGCTTGTTGGCTGGCGCTTTTTCGTCGAGCATGCGACTGGCGAATTTCATCGAGTCGCCGCTCAGGGTGACGATTTCGCCACCTTTGCGATAGACCCGGATTTGCTTGGCGTCGACGGTGAGAACCAGGCCGGGAACCAGATCGCCGATATCGCTAACGTCCTGCAGCGCTTCATCCAGGGCTTCGTCCTGATCGGACTTGATGTCTTTCATGTCGAAATAAGCTTCGGCGCCGCGATAGCCATGCCGCCGGTCGTAGTCCATGACGCCTCGGCGCAGGCTATTGTAGGCGGCGTCCTGCTCGGCCTTGATCAGGGTGGTGTAAACCTTGAGTCCGCGCGAATAGACGTCGTCGGGGAAACGCTCGGCGGCAATCTGCCGGGCCATTTCCGCCGCGTATTCGGCGTGCACTGCATATTCGGATAATTCGCGTTTGATGATCAGCGGCTCGTTGGTGGCAGCTTCGTATTGCGGCTCGGATATGTTCCCCAATTCCCGCATCCGGCGCAGCACATACTGCTGGCGCAGCTTGGCGCGTTTGGGATTGATGATCGGGTTATAGGCCGAGGGGGCCTTGGGCAGGCCGGCCAACATTGCGGCTTCGGCGATGGAAATGTCTTTCAGCGGCTTGCCGAAGTAGATCTGGGCTGCTGCGGCAAAACCATAAGCGCGCTGACCGAGGAAAATCTGGTTGATGTAAAGCTCAAGGATCTGATCTTTGGAGAGATTGCTTTCGATCTTGAACGAGAGCAAGGCTTCATAAAGCTTTCTGGTGTAGGTTTTTTCACCGGTCAGGAAGAAATTTTTTGCGACCTGTTGCGTAATGGTCGAGGCTCCTTGACGTTTTCCGCCGCCAATGAAGTTGGCAGCTGCCGCTCGCAGTACGCCAAGATAGTCAATGCCGCCATGCTGGTAGAAGCGATCATCCTCGGCCGCCAGAATGGCCTGCTTCATGACTTCCGGGACTTCGCCGATGGTGACGACCGCCCGCCGCTCTTCGCCGTATTCGCCAATCAGGAAGCCATCGGCGGTATAAACACGCAACGGAATCTTCGGGCGGTAGTCCGTCAAGGCCTCCAGCGAGGGCAAGTTGGGGTAGCTCAGGGATAGAACGATCAATGCCACCGCGATTCCGATTGCCAGGATTCCCGTGATAAATAGCAAGGGGTAGAGAAAAAGTCGTGGAAGGAATGGGAGTGCTGGCACGTCGGTCAGGTTGATGGTTGAGCCTGCCCGGAATTATACGCTGCCCCTTTGGGTGCTCGCTAAAACCCTTTACACTACTATGGGTTGTTGCTAGCATCTGAAGTGAATTATTGGAACTTTTGCTAACTTCGTATTCCGTAAGGACTTTTTGGGGGTCTGGTGGGCTTTGATATATCTTCGTTATTAAATCCCAAGGCGCGCCCACTGTTTGGGCTCGACATTAGCTCTTCAGCGGTGAAGATGGTCGAGTTGTCCGCCAACGGGAAAGATGGCTATCGCGTCGAGCGCTATACGATCGAAGTGTTGCCTAAGGATGCGGTGTCCGATGGCAATATTGCCAACCTTGAAGGCGTGGTTGAGTCAGTCAAACGTGCATGGAAGCGCATGGGGACTTCAACGCGCAATGTTGCAATGGCTTTGCCTGGCTCGGCGGTGATTACCAAAAAAATCATCGTGCCGGCAGGCTTGCGCGACTCCGAACTTGAGATGCAGGTTGAGTCGGAAGCCAATCAGTACATCCCTTTTGCAATTGAGGAAGTCAATCTCGATTACCAGGTAATCGGCCCGGCACCCTCGGGGGATGACGAACAGGAAGTCCTGATCGCTGCTTCCAAGAAAGAACGGGTCGAGGATCGTGTTGCTGTTGCCGACGCTGCCGGTTTGAAGGCAGTGGTGATTGATGTCGAGTCGTTTGCTTCTCTAGCCGCCTTCGAACTGATTGAACGGCAATTACCCGAAGGGGGTAAGGACCAGATTGTTGCTTTGATTGATGCAGGTGCCAATATCCTTAATCTGACAGTGCTGCGCAACGAGCAACAGGTTTATGCCCGCGAGCAGGCTTTTGGTGGCGGACAATTAACTCAGGATATCGCCCGACATTACGGGATGAGTTTTGAAGAGGCAGAAACGGCCAAGCGTGAAGGTAATTTGCCGGAAGGCTATGAGTTGGAGTTGCTGACGCCTTTCATGGAAAATCTCGCGCTGGAAATTTCCCGTGCCCTGCAGTTCTTTTTCACCTCGACCCAATACAACCATGTGGATCACCTCGTTTTGGCCGGGGGGTGCGCAGTAATTCCTGGTATCGATGAAGTGGTCGCTACCCGTACTCAGGTCAATACACTGATTGCCAATCCATTCGCCAACATGGCATTGTCAGATCGAGTGAAGGCAAAGAATTTGCTGGCCGACTCGTCGTCCTTGCTGGTTGCTTGTGGGCTGGCTTTGCGGAGGTTTGATCCAGCATGATTCGCATCAACCTTCTACCCCATCGCGAAGAAGCCAAGAAAGCCCGACGGGAACAGTTTTTCATACTAATCGGACTGGTCGCTGTTTTAGCGGGCTTGGTCGTATTTGCAGTTTACACGCTGATTTCGGGAAGTATTAGCAATCAGGAAGAGGCCAACAGTTTTCTCAAAAGGGAAATAGCTGTTCTGGACAAGCAACTGGATCGCATCAAGCATTTGAAAGAGCAGAGTCAGGCACTTCTGTCACGTAAGCAGGTGATTGAAGATCTGCAACGTGATCGCGGAGAGACCGTGTATCTCCTGAACGAGATGGTCAAGCAAGTGCCGGACGGTATCTATTTGAAATCTCTCAAGCAGGATGGCCTAAGAGTCAATATTGCCGGTATTGCTCAGTCCAACGCGCGTATTTCTGCATTGATGCGTAATATTGATGCCTCCGAATGGCTTGAAAATCCCCAATTAATAGAGAGTAAGGCGATCGTGCTAAATAGTCGGCGGGCTAATGAGTTCACGATGAATTTCTCGCTTACTCGTGTCCAGCCCGAAGTTGAAAAGGTGAAAAAGTGAAATCGATTGCGTTGCCAGAAATCGATTTCCAGGCGATCCTGGAAGATTTTCGTTCACTGAACCCGAATGAGCCCGGCACTTGGCCCCTGATTCCGAAGGTGGTCATTCTTTTCCTGCTTTTTGTTGTTTTACTCATTGCCGGCTGGTTTTTTCTGTGGAGCGACCAACTTGCTGTTCTGGACGGAAAAGAAAAAGAGGAAGAGTCGCTAAAGCAGCAGTTTATCGAAAAAAAGAAACAGGCCGTAAATCTCGATCTGTACGTGCAACAGTTGGCGGAAATTGATCGCTCATTTGGCGCGCTTCTTAAGCAGTTGCCGGACAAATCAGAAATAGAAGCCCTACTTATTGAGGTTAATCAGGCTGGTTTGGGGCGTGGTTTGCAATTTGAACTCTTCAAGCCAGGTACGGAACAAGTCAAGGATTTTTACGCAGAGTTGCCAATTTCAGTGAGAATTAGCGGGAATTATCACGATTTTGGTGCTTTTGCTGCAGATATCGCAAAACTGCCGCGAATTGTTACATTGAACAATATTTCGATTTCGGCTGCCAAGGATGGGGGGCAATTAACCCTTGATGCAATAACCAAAACCTTCCGTTATTTGGATGATGAGGAAGTCGCCAGGCAGAAAAAACTGGCAGCACCTACGGGTAAAAAGCAACAAGGGGGCAAGAAGTGAAGCGGGTATTCTTCATGGCAGTAACTCTCCTTACTCTCTCTGCCTGTGGGGATAACGGTAACGAACGTCTGCAGCAGTGGATGGCTGAAAACTCAAAGGATCTGCGCGGAAACGTTCCAAAATTGCCGACCGTTAAACCTTATGAACCGGTTCCCTATGCAGTCGACGGCATTCTCGATCCGTTCAAGACTTCAAAAATAGAGCCTGAGTCAAAGTATAAACAATTAGCAGGGCATGGCGGGGCATTTCAACCGGATTTTGAGGCAAGGGAAGTTCGCAATAGTCTGCTTGAAAAATATCCGCTGGAATCCCTCAAGATGATTGGTTTTCTCAATGTTAACAATGTGCCCATGGCAGTTATTTTGGCTGCTGACAAAATAAAACAGATTCGTCAGGGTGACTACATTGGCCTCGATTTTGGTATGGTGACAAAAGTATCTGAAACAGAGATCCAGTTGAGGGAGCTTATTCAGGATTCTGCGGGAGACTGGAGCGAACGCAAGAGCTCGTTATATCTGCAGAATAAGGAGGGTGGTAAAAAATGAGATTTATCAAATACTTGATTGCTGCGATGGCAACCTGTCTTTCGATGTTGTTGCCTGTCTATGCAGAGCCGGTGCCTGGTAATGCTATTCAAGCAATTGAAGCGGCACGACAGGGTAATGACATCACCTTGCGTATTGATTTCAAGGATGCGCTCGCTAGCTTACCGCCTGGATTTAGCGTTGCTAACCCAGCCAAAGTAGCGCTTGACTTTCCTTCTACTGGAAATGAACTGGGGAAGACTTCACAAAGCATCAATCAGGGGGATTTGCGTAGTCTGAATATAGTTCAGGTAGGTGATCGGACACGGCTAGTGTTAAATCTTGCACGCAATATGAATTATCAGACGCGTATTGATGGGAAGGCTTTGTATGTAACTTTATCCCCGGTTGAGCGGGTTATGGAAAACTCAGGCCAGAAAACAACTCGTTTTTCTGAGGAAAGTCTGGTTGGAAATCGACATTTTCTGCGTGATCTGGTATTCCGCCGCGGTAAGGATGGCGAGGGACGAATCGTTGTTGATTTAAGCGATAACGGTACAGGAATCGATATTCGCCAGCAAGGCTCAAGCCTGATTGTCGATTTCCTGAAAACCACGACGCCTGAACATTTGCGACGCAAGCTTGATGTTACCGATTTTGCTACACCGGTAACAGCAATTGAAACGCGAACATTTGGTGATAATACCAGAATGACCATTTCCCCCAATGGTCTTTGGGAACATAACGCTTATCAAAGTGATAATCAATTCATTATTGAAGTGAAACGGGTTATCCAGGATCCCAACATAATTTCACAGGGGCCGAAAATTGGCTACCAAGGCCCCCGTGTCAGTATCAATTATCAGAACGGTGATGTTCGTGCCCTGCTCAGGCTGATGGCAGAAGAACTGGGTCTGAATGCGGTTATTAGTGAAACGGTTTCGGGTTCGACGACATTGGTTTTGAAAGATGTACCCGCAGACCAAGTTATTGACATAATTTTCCAGCAAAAAGGGCTGGATATGCGCAAAAAGGGCAACATCATTATGATTGCCCCGCGGGATGAAATTGCAACACGTGAAAAGCTGGATTTCGAGTCAAAGCAGCAAATTTCAGAGCTTGAGCCATTGAAGCTTGAGCAATTCCAGATTAATTACCATAAGTCGAGCGACATTGCTCGTTTGCTGCAGGGCCTGCCTCTGCAAGGTCAGGGGCAACAAGGCGGTGCTGCTGCCGCAACTGGAACCAATGCTGCTAATCAGCGAATTCTGAGTAAGCGCGGTAGTGCGATTGCTGATCCTAATTCAAACATTGTTTTCGTCAATGATATTCCTACAAAAATCGAACAAATTAGATCGTTCATCAAAGCGATTGACATTGGTGCTCGTCAAGTTCTGATTGAGGCAAGGGTTGTCGAAGCGCAAGATAGTTTCAATCGCAGTTTGGGGATGAAATTAAATTTCCTGTCGCAAAAGACAGGGCAGCTTGGTGGCAGTGGTTGGAATGCTGTTGGGGGTACCGCGACGCCTGGTTCGGTAACATCTTCAACCGCTAACGGTGTTACGACTACTAGTTCTACGCCAGCCATGCAAACATCTGCGCAGACTGCCGGTGTGAATTTACCTTCCTATACTTCCACCGGTGGAACTTTGGCCTTTTCCTTGTTCAATTCCAGTTTGACAAAATTTTTGAATTTGGAGTTGGCGGCGCTGGAGTCTGATGGCGTTGGGAAAATCATTTCTAGTCCGCGGGTTATTACCGCCAATAACGTCAAGGCAAAAATTGAAGATGGTTCTGAAGTTCCTTACGTGATAACCTCGTCCAACAATGGGACAGTTACCCAGACGGTTACCTTCAAGTCGGCAAAACTTTCTCTAGAAGTTATTCCACAAATTACTCCCGAAGGAACAATCAAGATGAACTTGATTGTCAAGAAGGAGGAGCCGGACTGGACTCGTGCGATTTTGAATAATCCGCCCATCAAGAGCTCTATTGTCGAGACCAATGTTGTTGTCGAGAACGGTGGGACTGTGGTTATTGGTGGGGTGTTCGTTTCCGATACGCAGAACTCGGTCGAAAAAGTACCATTGCTGGGAGATATTCCTTTTCTGGGCTGGCTGTTCAAATACAAGAATGACCAGGGGTCGCGGAGGGAGTTGCTGGTATTCATTACGCCTAGGGTCATTTCGGATAAAATGCGAATTGAGTGATAGGGGCTAGGTATAGCGAAAGGCCGGCAGATGCCGGCCTTTTTTGTGCTCGGGCACTCTTCGGCTAGAATCCTGCTGTGGAAAAGCAAACAAACATCTATTTGATCGGTCTGATGGGGGCGGGGAAGACAACCGTCGGACGTCAGTTGGCCAAGCGACTGGGGCGCCAGTTCTTCGATTCGGACCACGAAATCGTGGAACGCACAGGGGTGCCGATTCCAACCATTTTTGAAATTGAAGGCGAAGCCGGGTTTCGTCGCCGTGAGGCACAAACGATCCAGGAATTGACGGAAACCCCTGGTGTCGTCCTTGCGACGGGTGGCGGAGTGGTCATTAATCCCGAAAACCGACAGCGCCTGCATGGCTCAGGGTGGGTCGTTTATCTTGATGTCCCTCCGCTGCAACTCTTCGAGCGCACCAAGCATGATCGCAATCGGCCGTTGCTGCAGGTTGCAAATCCGTTGGCCCGTCTGGAAGAGTTGCATGCCATTCGTGATCCCCTTTATCGGGAAACAGCGCATTTGGTAGTTAGCGGTGGTCAGCTGCTGGCAACAGGAATCGTTCACTACCTTCTGAAAGAATTTGGCGAGCTATGAATGAAGATATCCAGTCCTTGACTGTAGATTTAGGCGTACGTTCCTATCCGATCCGGATTGGCGGCGGGCTGCTCTCGCGTGGCGATTTGCTCTCTCCCTATTTCAAGCAAAAAAAAGCAGTCGTGGTTACCAATAGCACGGTTGCACCGCTGTATCTTGAAACTTTGCGGTCAACCCTGGAAATGCAGGGGATTTCGAGTGAGCCGGTGGTTCTTCCGGATGGTGAGCAGTTCAAGACCTGGGAGACGCTGAACCTGGTTTTTGATGCCC
>JAVBXO010000416.1 GCA_030824535.1 Azonexus sp.
GGTGCGCACCGCCTGCCAGGCGTTGATATCTTCCATCAGCGGCACATGCTTGTAAGCAGCCGCGTGAAAAACCACCGCCGGCTGCTGATCGGCAAAGACCTCGCGAACCCGCTCGGCATCGCGCACATCCGCCGCCCAGCAACGCACTTCCAGATCAGGAAATTTGTTGCGCAATTCTTCGTCGATGGAATACAGAGCAAATTCCGACTGGTCGAGCATCACCAGGCGCGCCGGCTTGAAGCGGGCAATCTGGCGACATAATTCACTGCCAATCGAACCGCCGGCACCACTGACCATGACCACCCTGGCGGTCAACAGGTCGTGCAAACCGGCGTCATCAAGCGACACGGCTTCGCGGCCGAGCAAGTCTTCCAGTTCAACGCGCCGGATGTTCGACACCGTCAGACGACCGGACAACAAATCTTCGTAGGACGGCACGGTCAACACCGTCAAGCCAGCCGCCGCCGCCATTTCGGCAGCCCGCCGCCGCTCGGCCGGGCGTGCGCCAGGCATGGCGATGATGACGTGATGCGCATCGTATTTCTCGGCCACCTCGCCCACCTTGTCAATCGGCGAAAAGATCGGCAAGCGCCGCAGATGCCGACCATCAGTGCCGGTTTGATCATCAAGCAGTGCCACGGCATACCACTGACCGCTACGTTGAATTTCACGCAACAGTGAGTCGGCCGCTTCGCCGGCGCCAATGACCAGCACTGGCTGACCACGCACCCGCGCCGGACCGTAGAGACGATGTTCCTTCCAGCTACGGTAAGCAAAACGACTACCGCCCATGAGCAGACCTAGCAAGAGCGGATGCAGCACCAGTACCGAGCGCGGCACGGCCGTCATATCGGCTAGCTTGACCACGACCGTGCACAGCAAGGCCCCCATGATGACCGCCGCCGCCAGGTGCTGCAGATCAGCCAGACTGGCAAAACGCCATAGCCCGCGATACAGACCAAAAAGCAGGAACAGTGTCGAGTAGATCGGCAACACCCAGTACAGGGAGTGAAATGCCAAAGCCGAATACGTCGATGGCATATCGAAATTGAAGCGCAACCAGAACGCAAGAAACCAGGCCAGGCCAGCGGCCAGCAGATCATGGGTAAAAGCGGCGATGGTGCGCGGATTCTTCATCAATTGGCAACATTCGAAAGGGTGGCATTGTACTTGCCCCCGATAAAACAGAAAGCCCTACTCATGAGCGAACAGCATTCAGTGCGCAACGCCATCGCGTAAAAGCACCTTGGCGGCGGTCAAGCACAGAATGCGCAAATCGAACAAAAAAGAACGGCGACGCAGATATTCGGCATCAAGTTCCACCTTGACCGGAATCGGCAGTTCGTCACGACCGTTGACCTGCGCCCAGCCCGTAAGTCCCGGCAACAGATCGTGGACGCCACAGGCCGTGCGCTGGGCAATCAAATCGTCCTGATTGAACAAGGCCGGGCGCGGCCCGACAAAGCTCATGTCGCCGATCAGGATGTTCCACAGTTGTGGCAACTCGTCGAGACTGCTTTTGCGCAGAAATGAGCCAATTGGCGTCAAATGGGCCGCCGGATCCTGCAGCAAATGCGTCGCCAAAGCCGGCGTGCCGACTTTCATGCTGCGATATTTCGGCATGCGAAAAATGCGGTTATGCCGTCCGACGCGGTCCGACCAATACAGCACCGGCCCCGGCGATGTCAGACGGACCAGCAGGGCCACCACCAGCATCGGCAGCGCCAGCACCCAAATAGCCAGCACGGCCACCAAGAGATCAAACAAGCGCTTCATCATTTCCCAACATTTCTTCCAGACCTTGCCGCAGGCTCACCTGCGCCTGCCAGCCCAGTTCGCTGGCGATACGCTCGCTGGAATAACAGGCCGAATCGAGCAAGCGCGACAGGATTTCACTATTAAAAGGCATACGCCGCCCCGTGCAACGCGTCAGCCCATCACCGGCCAGCGCCGCCAGACTCAGCAAGGGCTGCGGCACCGCCCAGGTAATGGCCGACAAACCCAGCGCCTGGCGCAAGGCATCAAACAAGCCCCGACCGGAAGGTGCTTCACGGCCGGTCACGATATAAATTCGACCATTCGCCCGGGTATCAGCGGCAACCCGCTGCATCACGTCAAGCAGATCGCGCACATGGATCAGCGAACGGCGATTGGCGGTTTCCGGTAGCGGCGGAAAGTAGCCAGCGCGAACCAGGCGGGCCATGCGCTCAAGATTGCCGCGCCCACCTGCGCCATAGACCATGGCCGGACGCAACACGACGACATGCATGCCCTGCTGCCGACCGAGCTCCAGAACAAGCTCCTCGGCCGCCCGCTTGGCCCGGCCATAGTCGCTGTCCGGTTGACCAGGAAAATCCTCGTTGATGCACAGCTCACCCGGCTCAGCCAAAGCCTTGACGCTAGACAGGAAAACCAGGCGCTTGACGCCCGCGGCAGCCGCAGCTTCGACCAGCTGTCGCGCCCCCTCGAAATTGATCTGCCAGTGCCGCAGGCCATCATCACCCAGCGCTGCAAAAGCATGGGCATAGCCAGCGCAATGGTAAATGGTGTGCACGCCGCAACAAGCCGCAACCAGCGATGCTGCATCCGTCAGATCAGCGACAACACTGGCCGGATCGCCATCCGCCTGACGCCGCATCGCTCGATACGGCAGTCCCTGTCGGCTCAAGTCAGCGACCAGGCGTCCGCCGATGAAGCCGCTGGCCCCGGTTACCAGAATCATCGTTCGAGCTGCACCGGGTGCAGTGCATGGGCCGGCAGACGCCCCCAATGCTTGAAGAAATAGCGCGCCATGCTGGCGAGATGCCAGCGCAGATAAGTCAGCTTGCGCCGACTGTCGCGGCGCGCATCATGAATGACGCTGACCGACGGACAGGTCAGCACCGGCAATTTCTGTTGCCAGGCGCGCACGCAAATATCGACATCCTCGTAATACAGCGCGAATCCTTCGTCGAACCCCCCCAGGCGACTGAACGCTGCCGCCGGGAAAAGCATGAACATGCCGGCAACCCAGTCGGGCTGAAAATCGGCATCGCCCGCCTGTAACGCATAACGCCCGCCATCACCCCCAAACAACTTGCCCGTCAGGCGCCGCAGGTTGGGAAAATGCCGCGCATAGTCCTCGACCTCGCCGGCCGGCGACTTGACCAGCGGCGAAACGACCCCGGCCTCATGGCAGATCAAGGCCGCCATCAACACCTGAAAGGGATTACCGGATAATTCGATATCGGGATTGAGCGCGCAGAAAAACAACTCGCGCGAAGCGGTAAAGGCGGCATTGTGATTCGCCGCAAAACCCTTCGGCAGCGCGTTGTCGATCAAAAGCAGGCGCGGATCATCCGGCAAGTCCAGCGCCTCGGGCAGATTGCGGGTGACGATGATTTGCGTGACTTCCGGGCAGAGCAAGAGTTGGGCGACCAGCTGGCTGACCATCGGCCCATGGCCGTGACTGACAATCGACACGGCAATCATCGCCAAACCTCCGTCAACCCCGAGCAATCAGCCATGCCGGAACTCAAAGTTCGGCGGCGCATACCGCCAGCGGTCGGGCGGCGGCGTCCTTGGCGGCCAGCAGCGGTTGTCCCTGCAAGGGCCAGGCTATCGCCAGCGCCGGATCATTCCATAACAGGCTGCGCTCGTATTCCGGCGCGTAATAATCGGTAGTCTTGTAGAGAAACTCGGCCGTTTCGCTGAGCACCAGGAAGCCGTGGGCAAAGCCTTCCGGCACCCAGAGCTGCTTCTTGTTGGCGGCGCTGAGATGCACGCCAACCCACTGGCCGAAGGTTTTTGCCTCTTTTCGCAGGTCGACCGCAACATCGTAAACTTCGCCCTGCACCACGCGCACCAGTTTGCCCTGGGGTTGCTGCAACTGGTAATGCAGGCCACGCAGGACATGGCGCGCTGATTTGGAATGATTATCCTGAACGAATTGAGGCTGCAGGCCGGTCGCCTGTTCGAAGGCGCGGGCGTTGAAGCTTTCGTAGAAGAAACCACGGTCATCGCCGAAGACCCGCGGCTCGATGATCAGCACCTCGGGAATCGCCGTCGGAGTTGCCCGCATCAGAAGACCCTTTCCTTGAGCAAGTTCATCAGATACTGGCCGTAGCCATTCTTGATCAATGGTCGGGCCAGGGTTTCGAGTTCGGCGGCAGTGATCCAGCCGCAACGGAAGGCAATTTCCTCCGGACACGCCACCTTCAGACCCTGGCGCTTTTCAATGGTCTGAATGAACTGACTGGCTTCGAGCATCGACTCGTGCGTGCCGGTATCGAGCCAGGCATAGCCACGACCCATGATCTCGACCGACAGGCGGTTGTTTTCCAGGTAATGCCGATTGACGTCGGTAATTTCCAGTTCGCCACGGGCGCTGGGACGGATTCCCTTGGCGATGTCGACGACGGCGTTGTCGTAAAAATACAGCCCGGTCACGGCGTAATTCGACTTCGGCTCAACCGGTTTTTCTTCCAGGCTGGTCGCCCGGCCCTGCTCGTCAAAAGCGACGACGCCATAGCGTTCCGGATCGTGCACGTGATAGGCGAAGACGCTGGCACCGCTTTCCTGGGCACAGGCATTGGCCAGCAAGGCGTGAAACTCGTGGCCGTAAAAAATATTGTCACCGAGAACCAGGGCCACACTCTCCTTGCCAATGAATTCTTCACCGATCAGGAAAGCCTGGGCCAGGCCATCCGGGCTAGGCTGCACCGCATAGTGCAGGCTGATCCCCCACTGGCTGCCGTCGCCAAGCAACTGCGCGAAACGCGGCGTGTCCTGCGGTGTCGAAATGATCAGGATTTCGCGAATACCCGCCAGCATCAGCGTCGTCAGCGGGTAATAGATCATCGGCTTGTCGAAAATCGGCAGCAGTTGCTTGGAAACAGCCAGCGTTGCCGGATAAAGGCGGGTGCCGGAACCACCGGCGAGGATAATGCCACGACGCATCACTGCTTCCCTTCGTATTGCTGACCAACCCAGTCACGATAACTGCCGCTGGTGACGTTATTGACCCAGGCCTGATTGTCGAGATACCAGCACACGGTCTTGCGGATGCCGGTTTCAAAAGTTTCCGCCGGCTTCCAGCCCAGTTCGCGTTCAAGCTTGCTGGCATCGATGGCGTAGCGCCGGTCATGGCCGGGGCGATCCTTGACGAAGGTGACCTGTGCCCGATAGGACAGGCCATCGCCACGCGGCTGCAGCTCGTCGAGAATCGCACACAGGGTATCGACCACCGCCAGGTTGGCTTTCTCGTTCCAGCCGCCGACATTGTAGGTTTCACCCAGGCGGCCGGCCTCGAGCACCCGCCGGATTGCGCTGCAGTGATCCTTGACGTAGAGCCAGTCGCGAATCTGCTGGCCGTCGCCGTAAATCGGCAAGGGCTGGCCGGCCAGGGCGTTGTGGATGACCAGTGGGATCAGCTTTTCCGGGAAATGATAGGGGCCGTAATTGTTCGAACAATTGGTCGTCAGCACCGGTAACCCGTAGGTGTGATGGTAGGCGCGCACCAGATGATCGCTGGCGGCCTTGCTCGCCGAGTACGGGCTGTTCGGCTCGTAACGATGGGTTTCGCTGAAAGCCGGATCGTCCTTGGCGAGCGAACCATAGACTTCATCGGTCGACACATGCAGGAAACGGAAATTCTCCCGCTCCTCGCCCGTCAGCGCCCCCCAATAAGCGCGCGTGGCTTCAAGCAACTGGAAAGTGCCGACGATATTGGTCTGAATGAAGTCGCCCGGACCGTGAATACTGCGGTCGACATGCGATTCGGCGGCAAAATTGACAATGGCTCGCGGTTGGTGCTCGGCCAGCAAGCGGCTGACCAGATCGAAATCGCCAATGCTGCCGTGCACGAAAACATGCCGCTCGTCGCCCACCAGCGTGGCTAGGTTGTCGAGATTGCCGGCATAGGTCAGCGCATCGAGATTAATCACCGTCTCGCCAGCATTAGCCAACCAGTCGAGCACGAAATTGCTGCCGATAAAACCGGCGCCGCCGGTCACGAGAATAGTCACTGACTGCTCCTGAAAATTAGCTGCGGGCCTGCCAAGGCAGGCCCGCGATCAACGATAGCCGTTGGGGTTCTTGCTCTGCCAGCGCCAGACATCGGCGCACATGCTGGACAGACTGCGCTCGGCAACCCAGCCGAGATAGTCGCGGGCACGCGCCGGATCAGCGTAGCAAGAGGCCACGTCACCTGGACGGCGGGGAGACAGATCGTAAGGAATCGGCCGGCCACTGGCCTGCTCGAAGGCACGAATCACTTCCAGCACGCTACAGCCCTTGCCGGTGCCAAGATTGACCTCGAAACACTGCGCGCTATCGAGGCGCTGCAATGCCTTGAGATGGCCCAGCGCGAGATCAACGACATGCAGGTAATCACGCACGCCGGTGCCATCCGGTGTCGGATAATCGCTGCCCCAGACGCCCAGGCGTTCACGACGCCCGACGGCGACCTGGGCGACGAAAGGCATCAGATTGTTCGGCACACCCTGCGGATCCTCGCCAATCAGCCCGCTTTCATGCGCACCGACCGGGTTGAAATAACGCAGGATGCCAATCCGCCAGTCCGGGTTGGCCTGATAAAAATCGCGCAGCATGTCTTCGATGACCAGCTTGGTCCGGCCGTAAGGATTGGTCGCCGACAGCGGATGATCCTCGGTCAGCGGCAGGCGCTGCGGTTCGCCGTAAACCGTCGCCGAAGAACTGAAAACCAGGGTATTGATGCCGCAGTTGCGCATGGCACCCAGCAGGCGGTGCGTGCCGATGACATTGTTGTCGTAATACTCGAGCGGCTTGGCCACTGACTCGCCCACCGCCTTCAGGCCGGCAAAATGGATAACCGACTGGCAGCCATGTTCGCGAATGACAGACTCCAGCGCCGCCTGGTCACGGACATCCCCATCGACCACGCGCAATTTCTTGCCGGTAATCTGCTCGACACGACGCAAGGCTTCGGCATGACTGTTGGAATAGTTGTCAAAAACGACAACTTCCTCGCCCGCATTGAGCAATTCGACACAAGTATGCGAACCAATATAGCCGGCACCACCGGTAACCAGAATCATTTTTCAGCCTCAATCAAAATAGCCATTTTAACAGCGACGCACCCGTCAGCCGAATGTCAGAAAGTTGGAAAAGCTTGTCAATCTTCCCGCACACGCCAGAAACTGGCGAAACGCGGCAGCCCGCCAGCGGTCAGTTCCCGAAAACGATAAGTCACCGTCACCCCGAGCGGCGGCGGATCGCGCCTTTGTGCATCACTCAAGCCCGTTCCCAGCGAAAATTCCCGACCATCGGCACGGCGCACACGCAAAGCCCCCAACTGACCGGCGTAGCGCCCTTTGCCCGGCAAGTGAGCAACGACCACGGCTTCATCGTCATGTTGCGGCTTCATTTTCAGCAAGACCTCGCTACGCCCGGTCAGGTAGGGTGCATCGGCGCGGTGCAAAACCAGCCCCTCACCACCGCCTTGCACGACCAGATCAAGCTCACGCAGCAGACTTTTGCGGTCGACCACCGAAAACTGCCGAATTTGCGCCAGCCAGGGTACGCCAGCCTGCGCCAGCAGCGCCGTCATGGCCGCCACCCGTTCGCTGAAATTACCCGATGCCTCGGGCAATTCGAAAATCATGTAGCGCACTTGCCGCCAGCCAGCTTCGTCGGGCTGATCGCGCCGAACCAGGCCGGACAGCTCGGCAAAACGTCCGCGCCCCAGCCACAATTCGCCATCCAGTGGCTGTTTCGGCAATGCTGCGGTAAACCACGCCGGAGCATGGATTTCCCGGCCACTGCGAAAACGCAGCGTTTGCCCATCCCAGATGGCCCGCACACCGTCGAGCTTTTCGCTGACCAGATAGCGGGAAACATCCTGGCCATCCTGATAATCGCGCGCCAGCACAATCGCTGGCGGCGCAATCGCCAGCGCCGGCCAGGCCAGCGTCAGGCTCAAAGCCCCCAGCAAGGCCCGGAGCAAACGCGACATCAGCCCTCGCCGGCCCATTCCCGCCGTGCTTTCCGGGCAATGCCGAAAATTTCCTCGAGCCGCGAACCATCAGCGGCTGCCAGCGCTACGCGAACATCATCAAGCTGCGCCCGATAGCTGTCGAGCTCGCCCAGCAAGGCCTCGCGATTGGCCAGACAGATGTCGCGCCACATTTCCGGATGGCTGGCGGCAATCCGGGTGAAATCGCGAAAACCCGACGCGGCAAAGGTAAAGAACAGGTCGGCGTCATCACGCACCGCCAGGTCATGCACCAGCGCAAAGGACAACAGGTGCGGCAAATGACTGACTGCGGCAAAAACCCGGTCATGCATGACCGGCGTCAGCTCGTGAATATCAGCGCCGCACAGCGACCAGGCGCGCTTGACGCGGTCAAGGCGCTCGTCACGATTTTCCGGCAAGGGCGTGATAACCACTTTCTTGCCCCGGTACAAATCAGCACGTGCCGCTGCCGGGCCGCTGTTCTCGGCGCCGGCAATCGGATGCGCCGGAACGAATTTGCCGATATGGCCGCGAAAAGCCACCCGCGCCGCCGCCACCACGTCGCCCTTGGTCGAACCGCCATCGGTGACGATGGTGTTTTTCCCCAGGTAAGGAACGATGCGAGCAAAAATTTCCGGCATCTGCGCCACCGGTGTCGCTACCAGCACCAGGTCAGCATCGCCGATTTCATGCGCCGGATTGATCCCGGCCCGGTCTATGACCCCCAGCGCCTGGGCTGAACGCAAGGTTGAGGGCGTACGGCCGAAGCCGACAACCTCTTCTACCGCCCCAGCCGCCTTGAGCGCCAGCGCAAACGAACCACCGATCAGGCCCGTGCCAAAAACAACGACCTTGCCGAATTCGGGCTGAGCGGATTTCATTTAGAGGGCCTTGTCCAACGCATCAAGGAAACGGGCGTTTTCCGCTGCCGTACCGATGGTCACACGCAACCAGTCAGGCAAGCCATAACCGGCAATCGGCCGGACGATGACACCCTGCTGCAGGAGTTTCTGGTTGGTGGCTGCGGCATCGGCACAGCGGAAAGTGATGAAGTTGCCATGCGCGGGAATCGTTTCGAGCCCATGACGCTGCAAGCCTGCCAAGAGCTGCGCCTTGCCACGCTGGTTAACTTCGTAGCTTTCGGTCAGGAATTCGTGATCATCGAGCGCAGCGCAAGCCGCCGCCAGCGCCAGGTTATTGACGTTGAACGGCTGACGCACGCGGTTCATCAAACCGGCGACTTCGGCAGAAGCCAGTGCATAACCAACACGCAACCCGGCCAGACCATAAATCTTCGAGAAGGTACGGCAAACCACGAGATTCGGGAATTCGGCAAGCCACGACGCCGTATCGACCCGTTCTTCCGGGGCAATGTATTCGTTGTAGGCCTCGTCAAGCACGACCACGACATCCGCCGGGACGCTGGCGAGGAAGGCTCGCACTTCCGGGTAAGGCAGGAAGTTACCGGTCGGATTGTTCGGATTGGCAATCCAGATGATGCGCGTATCGGGACGAATCGCCGCGCGCATGGCGGCGAGGTCATGACCGTAGTTCCTGGCTGGCGTGGCAATCAGTTCAGCGCCGGTGACCAGCGTCGCCAGCGGATAGACCGCGAAAGCGTGCTGGGCAAAGACGGCCGAACGGCCGGGAGCGAGAAAGGCGCGGGCAATCAGTTCGAGAACGTCATTCGAACCATTGCCGAGCACGACCTGATTCGGCGCCACGCCACTGCGTTCGGCAAGCTTGGCAATCAGCTCGAACTGGTCCGGGTAGCGCTCGACACCGGCAATCGCCGCTTCGACCGCCTGACGCGCCTTCGGGCTCATGCCCAGCGGGTTTTCATTGGACGCCAGCTTGACGATCTGCTCGACCGGCATGCCCATTTCGCGGGCCAGCTCGGTAATCGGCTTGCCCGGCTGATAGGGAGAAATGGCCCGAACGTAGGACAGCGCCTGTTCAGCAAGACTCATGGGAAGCTCTCAGTAAACGGCGACCGGATAGGAGCCGAGAATTTTCAGATAGGCCGCGTGGGCCGCCAGTGTTTCCAGCGCCGCCTTGACCGCCGGGTCATCGCGATGACCTTCGATATCGACGTAGAACACATATTCCCACAAGGCATTGCGCGCCGGGCGGGATTCGAGGCGACACATCGAGACACCGGCTGACGACAGCGGCAACAGCAGCTCGTGCAGCGCGCCGGTGCGATTGGGCGCCGACATGATCAGCGAAGTCTTGTCGCGACCGGTGGCGCCAGCATCATGCTTGCCGAGCACCAGAAAGCGGGTGGTGTTGTTCGGCTCGTCCTCGATGTTCTCAACCAGCTTCGGCAACTGGTAACGCTCGGCAGCAGCAACCCCGGCAATCGCTGCCGTACCCGGCTCATCGGCCGCCATCTGCGCCGCCAGGGAATTGCTGGCGACGGAAATACGCGGCACGCCCGGCAGGTTACGATTGAGCCATTCGTGGCACTGGGCCAGCG
>JAVBXO010000422.1 GCA_030824535.1 Azonexus sp.
CCAGCGCCAGCAGGGTTTCAGCACCGGGACGCCAGTAACCGACGGTGGAATTCGAGGTGCCGAAGTCAATACCGCAAGCGCGGGCGGGATGAAGCAACATGGGTCGGCACCGAAAAAATGAAGGGCGCGCGATGCTACGTGCTGCGCCGGCCGATGTCCAGTGCGCTCGCCGGACGCATGACGAGCTTGTAAGGCTCAATAGTCCCAATGCTCATGCCGCACCGGCAAGCTGTTCAGCTCATTTTTCAGATGCCGCCATTGCGGCAGGAACTGCTCCAGCAAGGCGACAAAGCGGGCGTTGTGGCTGGGTTCGAGCAAGTGGGTCATTTCATGCACGACGATGTATTCAAGGCAGGCCGGCGGCTTTTTGGCGAGATCGGTATTCAGGCGGATCGCGGCACTGGCCGGGTTGCAGCTCCCCCAGCGGGTTTTCATCTGCTGCACAAAAATCCGCCCGACCTGCACGCCGAGCACGGGTGACCACTTGTCGATCAACTCCGGGACGGCGGCGCGAATCTGCTGGCGATACCAGGCATCGAGAATTTCCTGACTGCGCGCTTCATCGCTGCCGGGGCGTAGCTGCAACAGCAAGTGGCTGTGCTGCAATTCAACGCGCGGCGCGGCATCCTTTTCCAGGCGTTTGAGCAGGTAACGCCGCCCCCAGACATAGTGGCTTTCCCGGTCGAGGTATTCACGCGGCGCTTCGCGTGGCTGCGCCTGCATCTTGCGCTGTTGCGCCCGTATCCAGGCCAGGCGGGAAACGACAAAAACCCGGATGACAGCCAGCGTCATGTGCTCGGGCGCGGCAATGCGCACCCGGCCGGTGGGCGGCAGGATGCTCAGATGCAGATTCTTGATCTTTTTCCTGAGCACCTCGATCTGCAGCTCGCCCAGATCGATCTGCTCGCCCATCAGTACTCGTCCTTCTGGGCAAAGATGATAGTGAACAGGCGATTGACCTCGTCGATATTGCCGACGACCTCAAACAGCGCCTGCTTCAGCATCTGCTCACGGGCAGTCACACCCCGCCAGTCGGCCTGGCGCTTTTCTTTCACCACGGCGTCGATCTTCAGCGCCAAGGCCAGCGCCGCGTCGCCATCGCCATAAGCAGCCAGCGGCTGCGCCGCCTGGTTTGCCGCGACGTGGTGTTGCAGATTGTCGTAGAGCGCCTGCTGCCCCGGCGTACTCAGTTGTGGCGGCCGACCGGGATCGCCGCCGGTCTGTACCCGCTGTGCCAGCTCGGCAATGCGTTGCAGATACTCCTCGTATTCGATGGCCTTGGCCTTGCGCAGCTTGATGACTTCCTCAAGCAGCACCGACATCTTTTCAAAGTAGGCCGGATTGTTCAGATGTTCCTTGATGATCTTGCTGCGGACGTTGTTCTCGATACTCTCGGCTATGGCCTCGCGATTGCCCTTGAGCCCGCCCAGCTGCCCGGCGATGGCCTCGGCGATGCCGGTTTTGACGATCAACTCCAGCAGCCCGAGCTGGTCGAATGGCGAAATCTTGCGCGGCGCCGAAGCTTCGATATAGGTATCGATCAAATGCCGCATGTCAGCCTCGAAAGGCTTGATGTCCAGCGTCTCGCCGGCCGCCTTGCGAATGACTTCACGCAAGTCGAGGTAATGCTTTTGCCAGGCCTTGAGCTGCTCGACCCCGGCCGCGCCATAGCCCGCCTGTTCCAGCTCGTCGGCGATGTTGGCGTAAGCACGGATCAGCGCGACCACGCCCTTGTAAAGCGCGACACGCTGCGGCTCGCAAGCGGCCAGATCATCGGCAATTTCGGTATTGCCGCAAAAATAATGGATGTACTCCAGCTCGCCGCGCGGTGGCTCGACCGGCTCGCACAGCAAGACCAGCGCCTCAAGGGCGGCATCCAGACGTTCGCGCCCGAGTTGCAGGCGATCCTTCAGCAGAATCTCGGGCGACGCCCCACCGGCGCTCTGATCCAGCTCGGCGGTGTAGACCGCAATCGCCTTTTCGACCTTGGGGAACAAACCCTTGTAATCGACGATATGGCCGAATTCCTTGCCCTCGCCGTCCAGCCGGTTGGTCCGGCAGATGGCCTGAAACAGGCCGTGATCCTGCATCTTCTTGTCGATGTAGAGATAGGTACAGGGCGGCGCATCGAAACCGGTCAGCAGCTTGTCGACCACAATCAACAGCTTCATGTTGGCCGGCTCCTTGATGAACAGCGCCTTGGCTGCTTCCTCGTAGGTTTCGGTCCGGCTCATGCCGGGAGCGGCCGCCACATCCTTCAGCAGCGCTTTATAGGTGTTGTAGATGAACTGCTTGTCGGTCTCGGTACTGGTGCCGATTTCTTCCAGCGTGACATTCCTGGCCTGCGGATCATAGGAAGTCACGACCGCGCAACGGTCCTTGAAACCGGTATGCCCGGCCGAGAACAAGGCGAAATACTTGCAGGCTTCGTAAATGCTCGAAGCCACCAGCAGCGCGTTGCCGCGTTCATCCGACAAGCGCTGCTTGACGGCGAAGTCGTAGATGATGTCGGCGACCACGCGATCCATGCGGGAACGCGAGCTGAGCACCTTCTGCATCGTTCCCCAATGGCTTTTCAGCTCATCTCTTTGCCAGGCGTTCAAGCCCTTGGTCTTGATCTCGAACCACTGGTCGATCTGCTCGGTGGAACCCAGGCGCTGGTCGATATCGCGCGCCTCGTAGATCAGGTCGAGCACCACCCCGTCATCGACCGCCTCGCTGAACTTGTAAGTGTGGATATAGCCACCAAACACTTCCTCGCTGGTCGCCTTGTCCTGCTTCATCAGCGGCGTGCCGGTAAAGCCGATGAACACGGCCTGCGGCAGCAGCGCCTTCATCACCCGGTTCAGCCGGCCGCTTTGCGTGCGATGGCATTCGTCGACGAACACGAACACCTCGCCGACGGTCGGGCTGGGCTGCGCTTCCAGCTCGCGGATGAAAGTCTCGAAGGCCTGCCCGCTCTTGCCGCGCGCCCCCAAGCCAAATTTATGCACCAGCGAACACAATAAACGCGGGCTGGGCTGGCCGAGCTGCTGCATCAGGTCGCGGCCGCTGCTGCTGCGGTAAACGCTGTTTTCACCGGCATTTCTGAAAACCCGCTCGATCTGCTTGTCCAGCTCGTCGCGGTCAGTGACGATGAGCACCCGCGCATGTGGCTGGTTCTCCAGTATCCAGCGCGCCAGCAGCACCATCAGAATGCTCTTGCCCGCCCCCTGGGTGTGCCAGATGATGCCGCCGCGCTTTTGCCGGACATGTTCCTGCGCCGCCTTGAGGCCGAAATACTGGTGCACGCGGGGCAGCTTCTTGACGCCGTTCTCGAACAGCACGAAATCGCGCAGCAATTCGATCAGCCGGCCCTTCTCGCACAGCTTCAGCAAATACTTGTCGAGCTTGAGGCGACGATTGTCGGCCTCGTCTTCCTTCCACGTCAGGAAGTATTTTTCCTCGGTCTTGATCGTGCCGTACTGCAAGCCCTCGGAATCATTGCCCGCCAGCACCAGTTGCACCGTGCTGAAAAACCACTCGTTGAATTCCGGCAACTGGTTGGACAGATTCTGGCGAATGCCGTCGCCGATGCTGACGCGGCTGTTCTTCAGTTCCAGCACGCCAATGGCGATCCCGTTCAGGTAAAGCACGAGGTCCGGGCGACGCTCATGACCGCCTTTCAGCGTGACCTCCTCGGCCAGCGCAAAATCATTGGCGGCCGGATCGTGCCAGTTGATCAGATGCACGGTCTCAGTCGGCTGCCCGGCCTCGACCTTCACCGGCACGCCGTAGCGCAGCAGGCTGTACACCGCCTGGTTGTTGCCGTACAGGCTGCGGCCATGATGGCTCGCTTCCCGGCGCAAGATATCCAGCGCCCGGCTGATCTGCGCCGGCGAATAGCCCGCCCGCGCCAGATAAGCGCCGAGCAAATCGGGCTCAATATTACTGTTGACCGCAGAATCGGCCCGATTGCCGAGAAAGCGGTAATGCAACTCGTCGCAAAAGAGCGCAATCACGCGCGCCTGCGTTGCGCGCTCGGGTTTGCTGACGCTGCTCACTTCAAGACCTCCCAGTACCCACCACGAGCCGGGCCGAGGTGGCGGATTGCCCCCTCCCGTTTGAGCTTGTTGATGTGGTACTTGATACCGTCACGGGTCAAACCCAAGGCCTGCGCCAAAGCCGCCTGGGTGATGCCGGGATGAGCCCGGAGCAAGGGCAACAAGCGGCTCGAATCGTCAACCGGGGTAGTCACCGGGGTAGTCACCGGGGTAGTCACCGGGGTAGTCACCGACCCAGTCGCGGCAAGCGCATCGGGCGCCAGCAATGCCTCTGCGGCCTTCTTGCCCAGCGCCTCAGCCAGATGCGCCGGATTGGCCTTGAAAGTCAGCATCAGCCCCGACATGCTGGTATCAAAGACCGGCGCTGCAATGCCGTGGTTCAGGCATTCGCGGCGGATCTTCTCGATGCCCCGCCCCCAGGACTCGATATAGCCAGCGCGGAAAAAAGCCCCGGCGACCAGCGGATTGAAGGGGCTGGAAGGATGTTTGCCGAGCAACTTTTCCTCTGACCAGTGTTCGGGCAACTGGCCGGCATTCCAGATCACGATCTGGTGCTCATAAACGCTGATCTGGATCGGGATGCCGCTGCTGTAGTCCTTGTGGATCACCGCATTGAGCAGCGCCTCGCGCAGGGCCTGGCGGGGAAACAGGAAAGTCTCGAGACGCTGGATGCCCTCGTAGCTGATATAGGCTTTCAGGTACTTGGTGTGCAGCAGGTCCAGCGTCTTTTCCACCTGCGTAAACAGGTCGCCGTGGATTTCGTCCTGGTAACGCAAGTCGTCGTCAGTGACGAAAAAACCGATCTTGATCCAGGCCCCGAAGGCGAAACGCTCCGGGTCGCGGCCGAACAGCAAGGCGCAGGCCCGCTTGAGATATGCCCCCTCCTCCAGTTGCAGGCTGCTCAACAAGGCCGCATCGCTATCGGCGAGCACCGCCTCATCGACCCGGCCACTGCGCGCGGCCTTGTCGCGGAACCATTGCAGCGCCGCCGGCTGGCAATCCTTCAGGCTCAGTCCAGGCAGCGGCACGCCATCCCAATGCAGGCCCTGCTTTTTCAGCAAAAAACGACTCAGCGCCGCGCCCTTCAATTCCTGCTTGGTACTGCCGCTACGGTAGTGATACTCGCCCTTGTAACTGATCGGGCTGGGATAAGGATCGACGCGGATTTCCAGCAAATCCTTGCCGCCCTCTTCGCGCAAATTGACGTCCACCATGATCCCCAGCACATCGCGCACCTTGTTCGGGATGTCCTCCAGCAGCTTCTTCGCATCGCGAACACCGACCGGCTCGCCCCGGTCATTACGCCCGATCACCAACACCCCGCCCTCGGCATTGGCGAAACCACAAAGCCATTTCAGGTAGTCATCCCGCCAGGATTCCTTCCACTCGATCTGCTGGTTTTCTTTCATGGCTGGCCAATCCTCGCGACCTTAAATGCCTGCATCATGCCTCAGATCAGGCCTCATCCGCTGCGCTGAAATCGAGATCGCCCTGCTGCGCCTGTGGTGGCCAGTTGCCGGCAACTTTGCGCTCCTCGAACCAGCGGTGCATCGCGGCATCTTCCACCGCGTATTCGCCTCGGGCCGACTTCCAGACCAGCGCCGGCATACGCTGGCGCAAGGCTTCCAGCGCGTTCTGCGCACGCTGGGCGCTGACCGGTCCACCAGTCTGTTCGCGGTAAAACTTCAATGCGGCGGAATCATAGGGACGAAAACGCGGCCCCTGTTCCAGCATGCGCCACAACACCGCCTGTTCCAGCGGCTTCAGGCCCAGATAATCGGATTCCATCTGCGACTCATCGTCGCGCTGGCGCTGCTGTGCCGCCTCCAGCATGCTCGGCTCAAAACGCCCGCTGAGCGCAGAAAGGGGGCTCAGCACCAGGCCCAGCGACTCCATGAAAAACTGCGGACGATTGCCGAAACCCGCGAAGGCCAGCTGCAAGGCGGCGCAATCCACCGGGCGCAGATCCGGCCGCTGGGCCTCGATCAGCGCCCCGATATGGGCGATGAAATCCGCGCCCAGCGGCGGCATGCGCTGAATTTGCGAACCGTAGAACGGGGCAGCATTGCTGTTGACCAGGCGCAGCAACTTGTCGCGATCCGAACCGGACATCACCAGCATCAGATTGACCTCGCCCGGACGGTTCAACTGGTCACGAGCCGACTTCAGCGCCGACATGGCGTTCTCGCCCGCCTCGCTGGTCAGCGCGTGCTGGGCTTCGTCAATGATCAGCGCCACCGGCCGCCCGGCGGTTTCGTGCAGGGCGCGCAGGGCATCGACCAGCGTCAGCCCATCAAGCTTGCCGATCTTGCTGGTATCGACTTGCAGCCAGCCGGCCAGGCTCACTTTCTCCAGCCCGGCTTTTTTTGCGGCCTGGGCCACCACGCCCAGATGCGGCAGTAAAGCCCGGCCAATCGCCTCGGCGATCAGTGCGCCGGGGTCGCGCGCCGCATCGGCCCAGAGATCGACGTACACCACAACCACACCGGCCCGCTCCAGCGCCGGCCGCAAATCACCCTGCAAAAAAGTGGATTTGCCAGTGCGCCGGGGTGCGGCAAGAAAGAGGCCGTTATGGGCATCGCTAAAACCCGCCTTGCCTTGCAGGGCGGTCACCAGCTCGTCAGCCAGCGGGGTACGGGGATAGGAGATCATCGCTTTATGCCTTTTTATCGCAACAACGATAATTTATCGCCGCTGAGATAAAAGTCAATAAAACGGAGTGAGCCGCTCAAACCAGCCGCAAAATTCATCTTGGCCAAGGCCCACCCCTACCGCGCCGAAATGTCCGGAAAAATCGACTTTGTTCAAGGCCTTGCATGAACAAAGCGGCAAGTTTTTTTCAGGAAAAGACCGGCATTTTCCTGAAAAAATAACCGTCGACCGCAGGATTGTCTGGCGCGATGACTGAAGTACCGCACCAGCTCGGATCAAGCGTATCCGCCCGGTCAGCCCTGGACTCAGACAAGCGGCTCGCTCTCGCCAAACTTGTCCCACAAGGCCGTTTTGAACCAGACCGGGATCAAGTCAGTCTTGACCTCAATTTCCTCGCCGCCTGTCACCTCGAAAGAGCGCAAGGAAAGGCAGCACTTCCTTGATGGGGCTTTGCCCGAACCATTCGGCCCGGCAAACACCCGCAAACAGGGAACTGAAGCATTCATTACTTGCGCGCCCGCACCCGCTTGCTACCCGGCACGACCGCTACCGGCGCCGGCAGGTCACGAATCAGCCGTTGCCCACCCTCGGCGAAGGTTTCCACCAGGCTGCCGTCGACGACTTCCAGCACCTTGCCGCTCGTCGTCAGCGCCTGGTAATAGGCCTGCTTGACGGCGTTTCCCGCCAGTTCCGGGATATGAGCCTCCATGGCCAGCATGGCCTTTTCACTCAAAACGGCTTTCCTGCCCATGGCCGGCTCCTTTTCCTGACTGCAACAGCTACGAAGATACCCGTTTGGCGTAGGTTTTGTCTCCCGAACCAAGCGCCCTCCCCTGAGCAACCGCTTTGATATTCCACTGCGATACCAAAAAACCCGAAAAATGACGGTCGACCGCAGCGTTTTGCTCAACCCATGCCAAAACGCTCAGTGTTGTCCAAACAGCGTGTTGCACCGAACAATGGCGCGTTCGATGTTGCCGTCGGAAAAAATCGGCCGATCCAGCTTGGCCTGCCATTCCGGGTGAGAACGGATGACTTCCTTCACAGAATCCAACGCGACTGAGCGACCGGCACGGCGCAAGTCCTCCATCGCCATATCAACCGTGGCCAGCAATTCGAGATCATCGTTCTTTTTTAGACGGAACTGCGCCAACCAGACCAGAACGTCCTCGCCATACCATTTCCGGAAATACGTCTCCGCTTCCTCGATGTGCTCGCCAGCAACGAAACCGGAAAACTGCTCGCGGGTGTGCTGCTGGACGTAGCCTTTCTTGAGCGCAATGCCTTCAGGCCCCTTGTACTTGGTCGCCGGGTTGTAGGGGCCAGCCGCCTTTTTCAAATAGCCTTCGGCCTGCCGCTCGACATGACGGTGCAAGAGGTAGGAAAGCTTCGTATAACGTTTGCGCCCCAACGGCCATTGCGCCGAACCGAAATGCTTGGCCAGCACCGAAATGACCACCGCTTCGTTGATCTGCCAGTTGTGCGACTTGCCCTTTTCCGGCTTGGCCTCTTCCTTTACCGGGAAGGGGATGACCTCGGCCCTGGGCTGAACCAGGCGTATCCGCCCGGTCAGCAATTCCTGCATCATCCCCTGCTTGAGCTGGCGGGCCTTGGCGAGCCTGGTTTCGAGGGCGGCGAGTTCGGTGTCCATGTCGGAGAGGATGGTGGCGATGGCGGTTTGTTCTTCGATAGGAGGTAATTGCAAGTCAATTTCCGAGAGAGTTTTACCGCTGAGAGATGGTAGGGCTGTCGTGCTCACAAAAGAACCAAAATTGATGCTCAGAAAAGAAAAATGAACAAATCGCCAATCTGCTCTCGATGCGTCGACAACAAATGCGGCCATGTTGTTATCCAAACAACTGACCTTGGACAAAACTTTCTTGCGTTCTAAAAACACCGCCGCCCCAACTTTTGCAAAGACGATGCTGTGCTTTGGAAAACTCTTTGCACCAAGTTGCCGTCGAACTCCCTCATCAATGTAATTGTTTGCGTTATCCAAAAATGTCTCATTGCCAATGCTATTCATA
Organism: Azonexus sp.; assembly: GCA_030824535.1. Classification (GTDB taxonomy): domain Bacteria; phylum Pseudomonadota; class Gammaproteobacteria; order Burkholderiales; family Rhodocyclaceae; genus Azonexus. The sequence goes on from JAVBXO010000422.1 coordinate 8,723, forward strand.
TCGGAGACTTTGAAAAACGGGTACTCCCCGGCACTCAGGCCTTGAAATCGAGTAGGAAAACCGTTGCCTCCAGAAAAGCATCCAACCTCGCCTGCTTTGACGGTAAACCACTCCCCCGCAAACCCCGGTAGGCGCTTTTGGCCGGTGAGAAGTTCCTGCATCGCGCCTTGCTTGATCTGGCGCTTCTTGGTAAGCAGTTGTTCCAGCGCTTCGATCAGCGCATCCGCATCACTCAGGGCTTCGGCGATGGCTTGTTGTTCGGCTTTGGTGGGCGGCAAGGGAATAACCACGCTTCCCAGAATGCTTTGGTTTAGCGACGGCATCGTCGTACCTATCGCATTTTGGAGAAGCCATTCTTTAACTCGTGAGCTTTGAAACTGAAGCCCTAGGTATTCGCTGTGGCAGCCTGCTACTGGACGCACACTGATGCCATCAGACCCCAGAAACCAACCTTCCTGTTCCGCCCGAATTAAAGCCGAGCGTTCAACTCCACCCTTTCTGCCGAAAACGATATCGCCTTTCTTCAAGACGTATTGCGGCAATCTTCGAACAACCGCCTCAGGCACACGCGGGGTGTGATCCGTAACTCTCAGAAACCCTTCTCTGACCTCACCAACAGATATCAATGGTACACCATCCCCGCCTGAATATTCGGCTGCCTTGAGCAGCGTGCCAAACGGCCCTGTTTTGATTGTGGCTAGTTCGAAGATGCTCTTCGTTACCCAATCCTCCGGAATCACCCCCACCTCCGTTTGCTTGTACGCCGGCTTCACCAGATAGCGGGCGTTCGGCTCTCTCATTTCCATGCGAACCCCGGCAATACAAACATACGGTGGACATTCATCGCCCAGCCTGCTGCAAAATCGATTTTCAGCAGTTCTACATAGTGCGACCAACTCAATAAGTCAGAAGGCTTCTGACTTATTGAATAGCGCTGGTACAGCAGGCGCATGTAGATCAGATTGGTGCGACAGCGTCGCACCTTTTGGATACAGGTGGAACCGATCTGTTCCAGCAGCTGGCGGTAGTTGTTGTCGGTGCTCAGTTCCATGTGAACCCCATGGTCTTCAGGTGGGCGGCAACGCGGGCTTCCAGCGCATTGATGCGGTCAACCAGCTGCGGCAGGGGATTTTCGTAGCGTTCAGCCAGCTCACGCACGCGGCGGCTCAGGGTCTGGCTGACGCGGTCGATTTCGCCGTGGATCGCGGCGTCGAGGGCGGCGAGCCATTTGTCGTCGACGACCAGGGTCTTGATTTCGCCTTCGCTGAGACTCGGGTAATGCGCGTAGGCGCGGCGGTCGAGTTCGGTTTCGGCGTCGCGGAGCTGCTTTTTCAATGCAGTCTCGTCGGCGGCCAGCGCCAGCCAGCGCTTGAGGATGGCGAGTTCGTCGGCGGCTTCGCGGTCTTTGCCACTGAGTTTGCCAATCTCCTTGATGCGGTCCTTGACCCCGGCGACGTTGATCTTGTCGAAGCCGGCAAAGACATCGTCCTCGCCGCCGTATTCTTCCTCAAGCTCGGCGAGCTGGGCGGCGCAGGCGTCGAGCGCGCTGCCGAGTTGTTCGATGGCGGCTTGTTCGGCGGCGAAGTAGCGGGCGACGATGAAGGGTTTGGGCAGCAGGTCGCAGGCCCAGCCTTTGTCCTTTTCTTTGCCTTTCTTGTCTTTTTCGATGAGGCGGTAGGTTTTGGCTTGCCAGCCGCCGCCGTCTTCCACCGC
>JAVBXO010000301.1 GCA_030824535.1 Azonexus sp.
CTGCCGGGCAAGGGCGGCGTCGACATCAGCCTGTCGCCCAAACTCGCGACGCCGCCGGACGGGCTCAGGCGTTTCTTCGAAAGCTACCCCTTCGGCTGCCTCGAACAAAAAACCTCGATTGCCGTCGGCCTGCACGATGAAAAACGCTGGCAGCAAATTGCCGAGAGCCTGCCCGGCCTGCTCGACAACAATGGTCTGGCCCGCTACTTCCCGGGCAACGGGCCGGGCAGCGTCAGCCTCAGCGCCTACCTGCTCGACATCACCAGCGCCGCCGGCTTCACTCTGCCGGAAGACAGCCGCCAACGCCTGTTGCAAGGCCTGACGGCCTTTGTCGAAGGACGGATCAAGAACGACGAATGGTCGCCGAATGCCGATGCCGCGCTCTACCGCCGCCTCAACGCCCTCAGCACCCTCGCCCGCCAGGGAGAAAAACCAAGCCGCGCCGCCGCGGCCCTCGACATCGACCCGCTGCGCCTGCCGACCGCCTCGTTGATCGACTGGGTGCAAATCACCCAGCGCCTCGCCGACCTGCCGCAACGCGACAAGAAGCTCGCCGAAGCCCGCCAGGAACTGCGCAACCGTCTGAGCTACGCCGGCGCCCGCCTGGTGTTCACCAGCGAACGCGAGGATTACTGGTGGTGGATGATGCTCAACGCCGACGCCAACGCCTTCCGCCTGATCGACGCCATGCTCGACGTGCCGGAATGGCAGGAGGATCTGCCGAAGCTGCTGCAAGGCGCGATGGAAAGGCAGGTGCGCGGACGCTGGCTGACGACCACCGCCAACGCCTGGGCGCGCGTGACGCTCGACCGCTTTGCCCAGAAATTCGAGCGCACGCCAGTCAGCGGCAACACCACCGCCAGCCTCGCTCAAGCCAGCGCCGAACTCGACTGGAAAAAGGCCGGCGATCCTGCCACCGCCTCTGCCACCACACTCGCCCTGCCCTGGCCCAGCACGCCGGGCAAGGACGACAAGCTGACGATCAGCCATACCGGCAACGGCAAACCCTGGGCCAGCATCCAGCTCCTCGCCGCCATCCCCGACGGCCCGGCGCGCAATGCCGGCTACCGCATCAGCCGCAAGATCACGCCCATCGAAGAAAAAACGCCGGGCAAGATCAGTCGCGGCGACCTCTGGCGCGTCAGCCTGACTATCGACGCCGAGCTCGACATGGGCTGGGTCGCCCTGACCGACCCCATCCCCGCCGGTGCCCGCATCATGGGCGACGGCGACGGCCGCGACTCAGCCATCGCCACCCTCGGCGAAAACCGCAGCCAGCGCGGCATGTGGCCGACCTACGTTGAACGCAGCTTCAGCGCCTACCGCGCCTACTACGCCATGCTCCCCAAAGGCCGCACCACGCTCGACTACACCCTGCGCCTGAACAACGCCGGCAACTTCGCGCTGCCGGCGACAAGAGTCGAAGCGATGTACGCACCGGACGTGTTCGGCGAAGTGCCGAATGGGCGGGTGGTCGTGGAGTGAGTCAGGCGCGGCAGCGCTGCGTTTGAAGGCAAAAATGCCTGGTTTTTGCGGTCAACCGCAAAAACCAGGCATTTTTCCGCTTGGGTGGCTTGCTTGAATTTTTTCATCGCCGGCTGCCCAAAGTCAGAGATGAAGGCGACAATCAGCTAATTGAAGCGGTAATTGCCGCTGGCTGCCAGAATCATCATCCGTGTTTCATGCCGAGGCCTGACAAAGCAATGAATTTCCTCGCCAAATCGATGCTATCCGGGCTTTTGGCGGCCCCTCGCCAGCGCTACGCCCGGGCCATCATCGGGCTGTGCTGCTGCCTGATGAGCCTAGCCTGCACCGGGGAAACCTTGCGCTATTTCCCGGCCGGGGCGATCTATGAATATCGCTGGAAGCTGCTCGAACTGGCGCTGGCGCATACCTCGGGCGAGCCGGTGCAACTGCAGGCCTACGCCGAAGAGGTCACCCAGAATCGCGGCATGTTACTGCTCCAGTCGGGCGCCATCGATGTCATCGCCCTCGGCACCAATGCCGAACGCGAATCACGCATGCGCCCGATCAAGATCGACATCCTGCGCGGCATCGTCGGTTTCCGGGTCTTTGTGATCCGTAGCGCCGACCAGGCGCGCATCGCCGCCATGGATGCCGGCGCCCTGCGCCAGCAACTGACTTTTGGTCTCAACCGGCAATGGGCCGACCTGCCGATTTTGCAGGGCAACGGCTTTAGCGTCGTCACCTCGACCGGCTATGAAAACCTTTTCAGCATGCTCGCTGCCGGGCGCTTCGATGCCTTTACCCGTGGTCTCAACGAAGCCCGCCGCGAACTCGCCGAACGCCAGCAGACCTACCCACAACTGGCGGTGGAAAAAACCAAGGCGCTGTATTTCCCCTACCCGGTCTATTTCTGGGTTAATTCAGGCAACGCCGCCCTGGCCGAGCGGATCGAACGCGGGCTCAGGCGGGCGCTGGCCGATGGCTCGTTTCGCCAGCTCTTCGTCAACTACCATGCGGCGGAAATCGCCCAATTGGCCCGTGAGCGCCGTCAGATCCTGCGCCTGCCCAACCCCATCCTGCCAGCGGGAACGACAGAATCCGACACGCGCTGGTGGTGGCATTAAAATGAAGCTCGCCCCTCCGGAGGAGAACTGATGTTTGCCACGCAGACCCTCTCGCGCCGCTTGCTCTACACCTTGTTGCCGTGGTATCTGCTGGTCGCGCTGAGCATGACTTTGCTCGAACTGGCAATCCAGTACGCCAGCATCAGCCGGAATATCGACAGCGACCTGGCCTCCCTGAGCCAAACCGTCGCCCCGGCGGTGAGCGCTGCGGTCTGGGAGCTGGATACCCCGCAATTGCAGTCGATTGCCCGGGGCATCCGGCAAAACGCCATTGCCACCGGCCTGCGCGTCGAATCGGCCAGTGGCGAAATCCTGCTCAGCGACGGCGACTTGCCTGCCGCCGGGGATCTCGACAGCGCTTTTCCGAGCCGCTTCAAGCAGTCCGTGCTCCCGCTCAATTACTACTCGGCACGTGGTGAAAGCCGGCTGATCGGCTATCTGAAAATGTACTCGAACCACGGCGTAATCTGGGATCGAAGCAAGTACAGTGCCCTGGTCATCGTTCTCAATTCAATCATCGTCACGACCGCGCTATGGCTGCTTTTTTCGCTGACCATCCGCTATCGCCTGTCCAATAGCGTGACGCGGATCGCCGCTGCCGTGAGCAGTTGGCGCTTCCAGCCCAGCGATGCGCCGGTCGCGCCGATCACCTACCCCTATCGCGATGAACTCGGCGAACTGGTCGACGCCTTCAATGCCAGCCGGCAAGGCCATTTCGCCTCGCTGCAGGCGCTCAGCGAACTCAACCGCGACCTGGAAATGATCGTCGCCGCCCGCACCGAGGAATTGCAGCGTGCCAAGGATGTCGCCGAAGCGGCAACCAGCGCCAAGTCCGACTTCCTGGCCAACATGAGCCACGAAATTCGCACGCCGATGAATGCGATTCTTGGGATGTTGTACCTGGCGCTGAAAAACGAACTGCCCCCGGGCTTGCACAACCAGCTGAGCAAAGCGCAGGGGGCAGCGCATTCGCTGCTCGGCATCATCAACGACATTCTCGATTTTTCGAAAATCGAAGCCGGCAAACTCGATATCGAGCACGTCGAATTCGCGCTCGATACGGTGCTCGAACACCTGGTCGATGCCGTTGCCTATCTGGCCGAACAGAAGGGCATCGAGTTCCTGATGCGCTACGACCCGGCCATTCCGCCGCGCCTGATCGGCGACCCGCTACGCCTCGGGCAGATTCTCCTCAACCTGTGCAGCAACGCAGTGAAATTCACCGAGCAGGGTGAGCTCGAACTGTCTTTTCACTGCCTCGAATCCAGCGGCAACGAGATCCGCATCCAGGTTTGCGTGCGCGATTCCGGGATCGGCATGAGCCCGGCGGTGCAGCAAAAACTTTTCGAAAAATTCAGTCAGGCCGACCAGAGCACGACCCGACGTTTCGGCGGTACCGGACTGGGGCTGGCGATTTGCAAGAGTCTCGTCGAATTGATGGGCGGACGCATCTGGGTCGAGGATTCGCAAGTCGGCCGGGGCACCTCGATCTGCTTTACGCTCCCGCTGCACATCGCCGAGCAGGCCCGCGCCCGCCAGCAGCAGCTGCAGGAACAAACCGGCCCGCTGCTCAAGGGCCTGCGCGCCCTGGTGGTCGACGACAACGGGGTTTCGCGCGAGATCCTCGCCGAGATGCTGCGCTTCTTCCACCTTGAGGTCGCCACCGCCAGCAGCGGCCCGACCGCCATCGCAGCATTGCGTAGCGCCGACCGCCCCTATGATCTGCTGCTGATCGACTGGCGCATGCCCGGCATGAACGGCGACGAGGCGGTGCAGCACATTCACCACGATGGCGCCATCCCGCAGCCGCCGAAGATCGTCATGGTCACCGCCTATGGCCGCGAAGACGTACTGCGCCTGGCCGAAAATGCCGGGATCGACGGCTTGCTGATCAAGCCCGTCTCGCCGTCGGCGCTGCTCGACACCACACTGACCGTGCTCGGCCGTGGGCGCATTTTCGGCGAAGACAACGGGCAGCGCCGGCCGCCGAGCGATGTTGCGGCCAGCGCCCGGCTGGCTGGTGCGCGACTGCTGCTGGTTGAGGATAACGACATCAACCGCGAATTTGCCAGTGAGCTATTACGCAGCGCAGGCTGCGTGATCGACGAGGCGGTCAATGGCCGGGAAGCCGTCGAACAGGTGCAGCGGCACGACTACGATGCGGTCCTGATGGACATCCAGATGCCGGTGATGGACGGTCTCGATGCCGCGCGCCAGATCCGGGCGCTGGCGCACGCGCCAGGCGGCGAACGTTTTGCCGAATTGCCGATCATCGCCATGACGGCGCTGGCGATGGCCCAGGATGCCGAAAAAAGCCAGGCCGCCGGCATGAATGACCATGTAACCAAACCGATCGACCCGGAGCGCCTGTTTTCATCCCTGGCGAAATGGCTGCATCTGCCGGCGGAACACCAGGGCCAGCCCGCCACGGTGCTGCCCCCCGAGGCGATACCGGCCGGCGAGCTGCCGGCACTGAGCAGCCTGGACGCGCGCGAGGGCATACGCCGCATCGGCGGCAAGGTCGAAGCCTATCGCAAACAACTGCGCCGCTTTCGCGAAAACTATCCCGATGCCATCACTCGCTTGCGCCAGCTGTGTCGGGAGCCCGGCGGGCAGGCGGCCCAAGCCTATTGCCATGCCTTGAAGGGCCTGACCGGCAACCTCGGCGCGCATGCCCTGTACGAGCAGATTGCCGCCATCGACGAGCGGCTCAGGCAGGGGGACGCGCCCGATGCGAGCATGCTGGACAAGGCGGAAAGAGAATTACGCGCGATCATGGATGACATCGACCGCCTGAGCCCCAGCACCTTGCCGGGTAATCCACCAGCCTTGACGCCGCTGCCCGCAGAGGCATTACGGAGCTTGTTGAGCCAGCTGGAAAATGCGCTGGAATTTGACCTGGGCGCGGTCGAAGCCCTGCTCGCACAGTTGGCTGCCGGCGCGGCGGCTAGGCCGCTGGCGGATGAAATCGCCGCCATTGCCGAGTTGGCTGATCGCTTCGACATCGATGGCGCACGCGCACGCTTGCAGAAAATTGAAGTTCCCGAACCGGATACGCTGCCATGAACGAGTTTGCCAATACCCGGAGCGATACCCGCTCCCGCCTGCTGATCGTCGACGACGTTCACGAAAACCTGCACACGCTGATCGACATCCTGCGTGAGGACTATGTCATTTCTGCGGCCACGGGGGGCGAAAAGGCCATCGAACTGGCCAATCGCGAACCGCAGCCGGCGCTGATCCTGCTCGACATCAAGATGCCCGGCATGGATGGCTATGCCGTACTGGCCGCCCTGAAAAGCAAACCGGCGACGCGCGACATCCCGATCATCTTCGTCACGGCCTTGGCCGAGGCCGCCGATGAAGCCCGTGGCCTGGCGCTGGGGGTCAACGATTACATCACCAAACCGGTCAATCCCGAGCTGCTGAAAATGCGTATCCGCAACCAGCTCGAGTTGCACCGCTATCGCCAGCAACCGGTGCCGCTCGAGCGGACGCCGCCCGGCGGCATGGCGCCGCAGCCCCTGCTGCTGGTCGTCGATGACATCGCCGAAAACATCTACGAACTGCTCGAAGCGCTCAAGGGCGAATACCGCGTTATCGGCGCCAGCAACGGCGCCCAGGCCCTGGAAGCCGTCCGTGGTTCGACCCCGCCGGATCTCGTGCTGCTCGACATCATGATGCCCGACATGGATGGCTACGAAGTCTGCCGCCAGATCAAGGCCATGCCTGCCGCCAGCCATATCCCGGTCATTTTCGTGACCGTCGTCGATGCAACGCCGGGAAAGCTCAAGGGCTTCGCACTGGGTGCGGCCGATTACATCACCAAGCCTTTCGACATCGACGAGGTCCGGGCACGTATCCGTACACACGTCGAACTGGCGCGCCTGCGCAATTTCTTCGAGGAACTGCTGGTACAAAGAACGGCCATGCTGCAGACCAGCGAAGCCAAGTACCGGGAGCTGGTCGAAAACGCCAATGCCCTGATCCTGCGCCTGGCGCCCGACGGCACGATCACCTATTTCAACGAATTCGCCCAGGCTTTTTTTGGCTACACCAGCGCCGAGATCCAGGGGCTTCATGTCGTCGGCAGCATCATGCCGCGCTTCGATTCGGGCACGGGTCGCGACCTGGCGGCGATGATGGCAGAAATTCTCGCCAAGCCGGAGGCCTTCGAGAACAACGAGAACAACGAGAACGAGAACATTACCCGCGATGGTCGTCGGGTGATTGTCCGCTGGTCCAACCGGGGGATTTTCGACAAGGACGGGCAGCGGGTCGGTCTGCTGTGCATCGGCCAGGACGTGACGGCTCGCCGGGCCATGGAAAAGGAACTGGCAGCACATCGCGACCGCCTCGAAGAACAGGTCGCCGCCCGCACCGCCGAACTGGCGCTGGCCAAGGAGTCAGCCGAGGCCGCCAACCTGGCCAAGAGCACCTTCCTGGCGAATATGAGCCATGAAATCCGCACGCCGCTCAACGCCATCACCGGCATGGTGCACCTGCTGAAACGCGATGGTGCCACCCCGCAGCAGACCATCCGTCTGGAGAAAATCGATACGGCCGGCCAGCACCTGCTCGAAATCATCAACGCCATTCTCGATCTATCGAAAATCGAGGCCGGCAAACTGCTCCTGGAAGAGAACAATGTCGAGGTCGAAAGCGTCGTCGAGAATGTCGTCTCCATGCTCCACCACCGCGCCCAAGCCAAGGGGGTCGAGCTTCTCGTCGCACCGGCACTGGCGAACCATCACCTGGCGGGCGATGCGACGCGACTCCAGCAAGCCCTGCTCAACTACGCCAGCAATGCCATCAAGTTTACCGATGCCGGGACCGTCACCTTGCGCGTCGGCCTCGACGAGGAATCGGCCGAGGATGTACTCGCGCGCTTCGAAGTTGAGGATACGGGCATCGGCATTGCCCCGGAAATCCTGCCCAGCCTCTTTTCATCCTTTGAGCAGGCCGACAACTCGATTTCCCGGAAATACGGCGGCACCGGCCTAGGCTTGGCCATTACTAGAAAGCTGGCGCAGCTCATGGGCGGTACGGCCGGTGCAGTCAGCACCCCGGGCAAGGGCAGCCGCTTCTGGTTCACCGCCAGACTGCGCAAATGCCAGGGCCAGGCACCAGCTGCCCCACATGCGCTGACAGGCTCGCCGGAGGAAATTCTGATGCGCGACCACCAGGGCCGCCGGATTCTCCTGGCCGAGGATGAACCCATTAACCGGGAGATCACCCAGGAATTGTTGTCGGATATCGGGCTGGCGGTTGATCTCGCCGGAGATGGCTGCGAGGCGGTCGAGATGGCGGCAAAAAACGACTATGCCCTGATCCTGATGGATATGCAGATGCCGCACATGGACGGCCTCGAAGCCACCCGACAGATCCGCCTCCTGGCCAAGGGGGCGACAATGCCCATTCTCGCCATGACTGCCAATGCCTTTTCCGAGGACAAGGCGCAATGCCTGGCAGCAGGAATGGACGATTTCATCACCAAGCCGGTTGATCCAGCACTGTTGTTCGCCACCCTGCTGCACTGGCTGTCTGCACAATAAATCTGGCTGGGACGAACTGGCTCGCAGGCTATCGCCGCCCTCGCTTGGCCTGCCCCCTTGCCGGCGCTGACGGCAGAGGGCGGGAGCACATCCCCAAGCGATTCGAAGTTGCCAAGGCATTCAGCGAAGGCTTGGCTGCCGTGCGCATTAAAGGGCGGTATGAAACTCAGGACCCCAGCTTCGACCTGATCGCCGCCATGGTTTCACGCATGGCCTTGACCTCCTGCTCGATGACCGCCAGGCGCATGGCGTTGCTTTCTTCCGAAGTTTCGACGCCTTGGGCGGCCAGGGTTTCGCGGGCCATGTCTTCCTTGGCTTCGTCCATGGCGTTGACGATGATGCCGAACAGCAGGTTCAGCGTGGTGAAAGTCGTCAGGATGATGAAGGGAATGAAGAATAGCCAGGCGTAGGGCATCTGTTGCATGACCGGCCGGGCAACGTCAGGCCAGCCTTCAAGCGTCAGGAACTGGAAAAGCGTGAAGAAGGTCGTGCCCAGGCTGCCGAAATGATCGGGATCGACTTCGTGGAAGAAGTTCGAGCCCATGATCCCGGCGACGTAAAACATCACCAGCAGCACCCCGGCCACCGAGCCGACGCCGGGCAGCGCATTGAACATGCCGGTAATCACCCGGCGCATCGAAGGCATGATCGTCACCATGCGCATCAGCCGGAATGCCCGCATGGCCCGGAGTACCGACAGCGGACCGGTTGCTGGCGCCAGGGCGATGCCCACGACGATGAAGTCAAAGACGTTCCAGCCATCGCGAAAGAAACGCAGGCGGTCGACCAGCAGTTTCATGGCAATTTCAAGGCAGAAGATCACCAGACAGGCATGGTCCAGCTGTTCGAGCCGGGCATGGGTGTTCGGATCGAGATTTTCATCAGTCAGGATGCCAAGAATGACGGCATTGACCAGGATCGCTCCGATGATGAAGTTCTGGAAAAGTTTGGCGGCGAGCAGCGCACGAATGGTCGTCAGCATCTTTTATTCCCCCTTCCCGGCAACGGCGGCCGATCTGCCCTGCCCCGGTTCGACCAGCCGATTCACCGCTGCCTGTATCGCCAGCAGATCGCCGGAAAGTGCCTTGACCTCGGATTCGATGACGGCCAGACGCATTTCGTCGCTTTCGCTCTCGATCTGTATCCCCTGCTTGGCCATTTCTTCCTTGACTGACTCTTCCTTGGCATTTTCCATCGAGTCCACGATGATCCCGAACATCAGGTTCAGCGTCGTGAAGGTCGTCATGATGATGAAGGGGACAAAGAACAGCCAGGCCATCGGCAATTCGGCCATGATGCCGCGGGCGATATCCGGCCAGCCTTCGAGCGTCATGAGCTGAAACAAAGTCAGGATGGTCGTCGTCAGGTCACCGAAGTTTTCCTTGTCAACGCTGCGAAAAAAGCTCGTGGCCATGATCGCCGCGACATAAAAGATCACCAGCAAGACCCCGGCCACCGAGGCTGTACCGGGAATGGCACCGAACATCCCGGAAATGACCCGGCGCATTGATGGGATCACCGTCACCATGCGCATCAGCCGGAATACCCGCAGTGCCCGCAAGACGGCCAGCGGCCCGGAGGCCGGCACCAGGGCTACGCCAACCACGAGAAAGTCGAAGACGTTCCAGCCATCGCGAAAGAAGCCGAAGCGCATCACGGTAAACTTCATCAAGATCTCGAGGCAAAAGATGGCCAGACAGATTTCATCCAGGGTTTCAAGCAAACTGGCCGTTCCCGGCGCCAGACCACGATTGGTCTGGATGCCAAGAATTGCTGCGTTCAGCAGGATCACACCGATGATGGTGTTCTGAAAAACGCGACTGGCCAGGATGCTCGCTATGGTTTTCAGCATGGGAAAGCACTCCTGAAAAAAGCCTCGACTGGACAAGGGAATCGCTTGCAAAAGGCCCCGGCGACAGAAAAGGCAACAAAAAAATCGGCCCAGAGGACCGTAATAATTACTGGCGATCACACCTTCATCCCGGAGAAGGCGCGGACAAGGCTAGCACGAGCTGGTTTCAGAAAGTATGGCGAGAAAGCCAGGCCCGGCTACCCCCGCTGGCTGCGCTGTTAGAACTCGCTGGTCTTTTGAATGAGGCCAGACTCGAATGGCACTTACTTAAGTCAAAAACTTGCATGTAGGTGCGAATTCATTCGCACAAAATACCTTGACCGTGCGAATGAATTCGCACCTACGCATCATCGTCTTCCTCTAAA
>JAVBXO010000168.1 GCA_030824535.1 Azonexus sp.
TCGGTGATCAACCAATGGACGGCAGCGAATGGCGGCGAACTGGCGACGCTGCTTGATGCCGATCTGTCGCTGTTGGCCAATCCACGCGAACTGGCGATTGCCAATCAGCTGGCGCAGTTCCGCGAAGTCATCGAGACCGCTGCGCGCGATCTGGCGCCGCACCTGATCGCCTTCTATCTGAAGGACTTGGCGGGCGAGTTCCATGGCTGGTATAACGCCGAACGCATGCTGGTCGACGATGCCGCGTTGCGCGATGCCCGCGTGGCGCTGGCCGCTGCTGTCCGGCAGGTGATCCGCAACGGCCTGGCCATTCTCGGCGTCAGCCACCCCGAGTCCATGTAAGGAAAGCTCATGAGTCGCGATACGAAACCCCGCAAGACCCAGCCCGCCAAAAAGAAGGCGGCGGGCGGCACGCTGGTCGGCATGTTCATCGGGCTGGTGCTCGGCGTCGGCCTGGCGGCGGGGGTCGTCTGGTATTTCAACAAGTCGCCGCTACCTTTCGTCGAGCGGGTCCAGCCGCCCCGGCATGCCGAAAACAAGGCCGGCGAGCCGAACCAGCCGCTGGCGCTGCCGGGCAAACCGGGCGATCCGATCCCGGAAAAACGCTTCCAGTTCTACGACATTCTGCCGGGCAAGACCGAAGCGGTGCCGGAGAAATCCGTCAAGCCGGCACCGGCCAAGGAAGAGCCGAAGAAGGAAGAGACTAAAAAAGAAGAGCCGAAGAAAGAAGCTGCGAAAGAAATGCCGAAGGATGTAAAGAAGGAAGAGCCGAGGAAGGAAGAAGCACCCAAGAAGGAAGAGGCGAAAAAGGAAGAACCGAAGAAGGAGGAGCCGAAAAAAGAGGAGGTCAGCAAGACGCCGCTTTTCCTCCAGGCCGGTTCTTTCAGCACGGCGCAGGATGCCGACAACCAGAAGGCCAAGCTGGCTTTCATGGGGCATGAGGCCGTGGTCCAGCAGGTGATGATTCAGGACAGGACTTTGTATCGTGTCCGGATCGGTCCTTACACGAAGATTGATGAGTTGAACAAAGTGCGTTCCGAGCTGGCCAAATCCGGTCTCGACGCCCAGCTTTCCAAATAAGGAGTAGCCCATGAAGTTTTCCCGCCGTAACTTTGTTGCTGCCATTTTTGCCCTTGCTACCGCGTTCACCGCAGCAGCGCCGTCTTTCGCCCAGAATGCCGGCTACACGCCGATTACGCCGGCGCAGCCGACCGAGGATGCCAGCAAGATCGAAGTGCTGGAATTTTTCAGCTACGGTTGCCCGCACTGTGGCGAGTTTTACCCGGCGCTGACGGCCTGGGTCGGCAAGCAGTCGCCGGACGTCGTCGTGCACAAGGTGCCGGTCAGCTTCAACGGCTATTTCCAGATGCTGGCGCCGCTGTATTACACGCTGGAAGTCATGGGCGAAGTCGAGCGTCTGGACAAGGTGGTTTTCAAGACCATCCACATCGATGGCAATCGTCTGGCGGATGCCCGGGCGCGCAGTGAATGGGCGACGAAAAATGGTCTTGACGCCAAAAAGTTCGACGAGATCTATAACTCTTTCGCCGTTTCTTCCAAGGTGCGTCGCGCCGCACAATTGACCCAGGCCTACAAGGTGCAGGGGGTGCCGGCGCTGGCGGTGGAAGGTAAATATCTGATTGGCGGCAAGGATTTTGCCGAAACCCTGATGATTACCGACAAACTGATCGCCAAGTCGCGTAGCGAAAAGTCCGGCAAGAAATAATTGGCCTTGAAGGTCTTCATCACAGGCGCCTCGTCGGGTATCGGCGAGGCGCTTGCCGTTTACTACGCGGCGCAGGGCGCGAGTCTTGGTCTGGTTGCCCGCCGGGCTGATGTCCTGGCGGGATTGAATGAACGCCTGGGCGGCACTCATGCCTGTTATGCCCTGGATGTCAGCGACGCCGCAGCGCTGCATGCGGCGGCCGGCGATTTCATCGCCCGTTTCGGCGCACCGGACATCGTTATTGCCAGTGCCGGCGTTTCCGCCGGGACATTGACCGAACACGAAGAAGATCTGGCGGTATTTCGCCGGATTATGGACATCAATGTGTTCGGCATGGCGGCGACCTTTGCCCCCTTCATCCCCGCGCTCAAGGCTGCTGGCGGCGAACGCCGGCTGGTTGGCATCGCCTCGGTCGCCGGCATTCGTGGCTTGCCGGGGGCAGAAGCGTATTCGGCATCGAAGGCCGCGGCCATCGCGTATCTCGAGAGCTTGCGCCTGGAAATGCGCCCCTGCGGCATCAAGGTCGTGACCATCGCGCCGGGCTACATCGCCACCCCGATGACTGCGGTCAACCCCTACCGCATGCCCTTTTTGCTGCCGGCGGCAAAAGCGGCTGAATTGTTTGCCGCCGCTATTACCAAAGGCGTAAGCTATACGGTGATTCCCTGGCAGATGGGATGGGTCGCCAAGTTGCTGCGCGCCCTGCCCAACTGGCTCTACGACCGTCTGTTTGCCTCCGCTCCTCGAAAGCCGCGTGGTTTGCTGAAGTGATCGGGCGGGTTGAATGCGGCTTGGTCGGATGGCTGCCGGAAGCCTGGGATATCAATAGAGAAAGCATCCCCGAGGATGCCCAAACCGCAGAGCAAGACGGCCCGCTATGCCAGGCCGCTTTCCCGGGCAATAGCGGCCTGGATGGAGACTGATGTGGACAATGGCAGCGCGAGCGCGCTAGCGTTGAAGACCGGCTTGCAGCAGCTTGGTGAAATACTGAACTGCTCGCCGGTGCCGACCTTCGTGATTGACCTGGAACACCGCCTGACCCACTGGAATCGCGCTTGCGAACAGGTGTTGGGCTACCGCGCCGAGACGCTGATCGGTACTTCCGATCAATGGCAACCTTTTTATACCGAACGACGGCCGGTAATGGCCGACCTGGTGGTTTCCGGTGCGCTGGAAGCCGGCATCGAGACTTACTATCGCGATAAATATCGGCGTTCGACGGTCATTCCCGGCTCTTATGAGGCCGAGGATTTTTTTCCACGCATGGGCGAGCGGGGAACCTGGTTGTACTTCACGGCGGCGCCGCTGCATGACGACCAGGGTAAATTGGTCGGGGCCATTGAAACGCTGCAGGACGTTTCGCAGCAACGGCGTACCGATGCAGCGCTGCGCCAGGAACATCTGATCCTGAACACGATCATCGAACATTTTCCCAGCGGTATCTCGGTGACCGATGCTGATTTCAATGTCATCAAGTTCAACCGGCAGTTCAAGGAATTGCTGAGTATTCCCGAACAACTGCTGGCAGGTGACTGCAGGCTTGAAAACTTTATCCGCTTTAGTGCCGAGCGCGGCGAATATGGCCCGGTCGACGTCGATGCCTATGTCGCGGCCACTGTCGCCTGCGCCAAACAGCAGGTGCCGCATTGTTTCGAGCGGACGCGCCCGGATGGTACGGTGCTCGAGGTGCGGGGCACGCCGATGCCCGGCGGCGGCTTCATTACCTCCTTTACCGATGTCACGACGCGCAAGCATGCCGAAGAGGACATGCTGCGTTTGCTGCAGGAGCAGCGGCTGATTTTCGACAACGCCCACGTCGGCATCGTGTGGATACGCGAGCGCCGGGTGGTGCGCTGCAATCAGCGCCTGGCCGAGATGTTCCTCTATGACTCGCCCGCCGAACTCGCCGGCAAGGAGACCAATGTCTTCTACGACAACGAGGCGCAGTGGAACCGGCTGGGCGAACAGATGTACGAGGAGCTGGTGCACAAGGGATCAACCCAGGTCGAATACGAGATGCGGCGCAGCGATGGTGTGCGCATCTGCGTGATGCTGACTGGCCGGCCTTTGGACCAGTCGGCGGTGCATGAGGGCTCGATCTGGGTCTATACCGACATTACCGAAAAGCGCCAGCAGGAAGCGCAATTGCTGCTCGCCGAGCGGGTTTTCTCGCATAGCAATGAGGCCATGCTGATTACCGATCCAGCCGGCGTGATCATCAGCGTCAATCCGGCCTTCAGCCGGATTACCGGCTATCCGCGTGCGGAGGTGATCGGCCAGACACCGCGCCTGCTCAAGTCCGGGCGGCATCCCCCGGCTTTCTACCGCGACATGTGGCATGCCTTGCTGGTCCATGGGCGCTGGGAGGGTGAGGTCTGGGATCGCCGGCAGAATGGTGAGGTTTATCCGAAATGGCTGTCGATTACCGTCGTGCGCGATGCGTCGGGCGAGATCGTCAATTACATCGGCAGCTTTGCCGACATTACCGAGCGCAAGGCCGCCCAGGAAAAGATCCAGTATCTGGCGCATCATGACGCGCTGACCGGCCTGCCCAACCGCCTGCTGCTGCGCGACCGCTTCAATCTGCTGCTGGAGCAGCGGCGGCGTTCCGGCCGGCACGTTGCTTTCGTCTTTCTCGATCTCGATCATTTCAAGCGGATCAACGATTCGCTCGGGCATCAGGTCGGCGATCAGTTGCTGATTGCCGTTGTCCGGCGCCTGCAGGATTGCATGCGTGAATCCGATACGCTCAGCCGACTGGGGGGCGACGAGTTCATTCTGGTCCTCGGTGATCTTGATCCGCCGGAAGATGTCTCGCGGGTTGCGCAAAAAATCATCACCGAACTGGCCCGGCCTTTCCCGATTGGCGAGCATGTGCTGAGCACTTCAGCGTCAATTGGCATTGCCATTGCGCCGCAGGATGGCGAGGATTTCGACATCCTGATGCAAAAGGCCGATACCGCGATGTATGCCGCCAAGGAGCAGGGGCGCGGTACCTGGAGCTTTTTCCTGCCGTCTATGGATGAGCAGGCCAGGCGGCGTCTGAAAGTCGCCAACAGTTTGCGCAATGCACTGCAGGAAAACGAATTCAGCCTGCTTTACCAGCCCCAGATCTACCTCGATACCGGCTGCGTTTTTGGCGCGGAAGCGATGCTGCGCTGGCATCCCGCCGGACACGCAGCGATTCCTCCCGACGAGTTCATTCCGATTGCCGAAGAAATGGGCCTCATCCTTGAAATCGGCGAATGGGTGATCCGCCAGGCCTGTCGTCAGGTGCGCTTGTGGCAAAACGCCGGCCTGACTTGCCGGGTTGCGGTCAACGTCTCCGGGGTGCAGATTTTCCGCTCCGACATTGTCGATGTCGTCCGGAGAGCGGCGCGCGATGCCGACATTTCACCGGGCTTGCTGCAAATCGAACTGACCGAATCGACCTTGATGGATGACAGCATCCTGCTGCAGGAAATCATTGGCGCCCTGAAAACCATCGGCACCACGGTGGCCATCGACGATTTCGGTACTGGCTATTCCAGTCTGGCTTATCTGCAGCGCTTCCGGGTCGACAAGCTCAAGGTCGACCGCTGTTTTATCGTCGATGCCTGTTGCAATGAGGAAAGTGCAGCGATGTCGCGGGCCGTGGTCAGTATTGCCCGGGCGCTGAATATCAGCGCCATCGCCGAAGGCGTGGAAACCCGCGAACAGCTGGAATTCATGCGCGAAGCTGGCTGTAACGAGGTGCAGGGCTATTATTTCAGCTATCCGCTGCCGCCCGACGATTTCCTGCGCTTTGCCAGCCAGCCCCTGCCAGCATGGAAGTGAGATTGGCGAGTGGGCTGTTGGTCGATCACGTCCCCGGCTTCGGCTAAAATAGCCGGATGATTACCCTCAAGATCAATGGCGAATCCCGCCAGTTTTCCGCAGTGCTGACCGTCGCCGGCCTCATCGAAGCGCTTGGCTACGCCGGCAAGCGCATCGCCATTGAAAAAAACGGCGAAATCGTCCCGAAAAGCCTACATGCGACGACACCGCTGAGTTCGGGCGACCAGCTTGAAATCGTCGTCGCGGTCGGGGGGGGCTAGGATCGAGGATTCAGGATTGAGGATCGAGTGCCTCGTCCCTGTTTTCCCGTCGTGCCCAGCCCACTAACAGCTCTAGCCTCCTAACATCTAAATCCTAAAAACACACATGCACCAATTGACCATTGCCGGTAAGACCTACCGTTCCCGTTTGCTGGTCGGCACCGGCAAGTACAAGGATTTCACCGAAACCCGTGCGGCGATTGACGCTTCTGGCGCCGAGATTGTCACGGTCGCGATCCGTCGCACCAACATCGGCCAGGACGCCAGCCAGCCCAATCTGCTCGACGCGATTCCGCCGTCGCAATTCACGATTCTGCCCAACACCGCCGGTTGCTATACCGCCGATGACGCCGTGCGCACGCTGCGCCTGGCGCGCGAACTGCTCGACGGGCATCCGTTGTGCAAGCTGGAAGTGCTCGGTGACCCGACCAATCTCTTCCCGAACATGCCGGAAACCCTCAAGGCCGCTGAAACGCTGGTCAAGGAAGGTTTTGAGGTCATGGTTTACTGCGCCGACGATCCCATCCAGTGCAAGATGCTCGAAGAAATCGGCTGCGTCGCGGTGATGCCGCTGGCTTCGCTGATCGGTTCGGGCATGGGCATTGTGAACCCGTGGAACCTGCGCCTGATCATCGATAACGCCAAGGTGCCGATCATCGTCGATGCCGGCGTCGGCACGGCGTCGGATGCGACCATTGCCATGGAACTGGGCTGCGACGGCGTGCTGATGAATACCGCGATTGCCCACGCGAAGAACCCGGTGCTCATGGCCAGCGCCATGAAAAAAGGCATCGAAGCTGGTCGCGAGGCTTATCTCGCCGGCCGTATGGCCCGTAAATACTACTCGGCCGACCCGTCGTCGCCGACTTCCGGATTGATTGGCTCATGAGCAGCGTTCCCCTGATTGAAACCGACGCCGAAGGCGTCTACGAAGCCGGCCGTGAAGGCCAGGACCATGGCCACATCAAGAGTTTCGTGCGCCGCGCCGGCCGCATGTCGGAAGCGCAGCAGCGTTTCTACGCCGACATGATGCCGAAAATCGGCCTCGTCTATGCCCCGCAGCCGCTCGATCTGAATGCCTTTTTTGGCCGCGATAACCCGAAAGTGCTGGAAATCGGCACCGGCATGGGCGAAACGACCGCCAAGATTGCTGATGCTCACCGCGACATCGATTACCTCGGCCTGGAAGTGCATGTGCCGGGCGTTGGCGCGCTATGCAAGCAAATCGCCGAGCGCGCGCTGAGCAATCTGCGCATCGGCCAGCATGACGCGGTCGAAATCGTCCGCGACATGCTGCCGGAGGGCTCATTGTCCGGCATCCATATCTTCTTCCCCGACCCCTGGCACAAGACGCGCCATAACAAGCGCCGGCTGATCCAGTCGCCGTTTGTCGCGCTGTTGGCCTCGCGCCTCAAGCCGGGCGGCTATATCCATTGCGCCACCGACTGGGAAAACTACGCGCTGCAGATGCTCGAAGTGCTCGGCGGCGAAGCCAGCCTGGAAAACAGCGTTGCCAAGCCGTCGACCGCAGAATTGGCTGCCGCGATTGAAGCCAACAGTGCCGCCGGTCTCGCCGGCTTTGCCCCGCGTCCGGATTACCGGCCGCTGACCAAATTCGAGAACCGTGGCCTGCGTCTGGGCCACGGCGTCTGGGATCTTGTTTTCCGGAAGCGCTGATCATGTGGTTCAAGAACCTGCAACTGTACCGTCTGCCGACGCCGTGGAACGTCGATCTGGCCAAGCTCGACGAGCAACTGGCGCGCGGCGAATTCGTCAAGTGCCCGAGCAACCAGCCAATGAGCCGGGGCTGGACCTCGCCGCGCAAGGATGGCGCGCTGATTTATTCGAACAATCGTCAGTGGTTGGTCACGCTGGCCGTCGAACAGCGCCTGCTGCCGTCATCGGTGGTCAATGAAGTGGCTCTGGAACGGGCCGAGCTGATGGAAGCGCAGCAAGGCTACGCGCCCGGCCGCAAGCAGATGAAGGAAATCAAGGAGCGCGTCACCGAGGAACTGATGCCGCGCGCTTTTACCAGGAAGCGCAGCAGCTTCGTCTGGATCGATCCGCAAAACGGCTGGTTCATCGTCGACGCCGCCAGCCCGGCCAAGGCCGAGGAAGTCATCGAACATCTCCGCCACTGCCTCGACGAATTCCCCCTGAAGCCCCTGCATACCCAGCTTTCGCCACAATCGGCGATGGCCGACTGGCTGGCGGGTGGCGAAGCGCCGGCCGGTTTCACCATCGATTGCGATTGCGAACTGAAAGCCGCTGGTGAGGAAAAGTCGGCCGTGCGTTACGTCCGCCATCCGCTGGGCGATGAAGTCAGCGCCGAGATCAAGGCCCACCTCGCCGCCGGCAAGTTGCCGACCAAGCTGGCGCTGACCTGGGACGAGCGCATTTCCTTCGTGCTGACCGAGAAGCTGGAAATCAAGCGCCTGGCCTTCCTCGATATCCTCAAGGAAGCGGCGGAAAAGAGCGTTGAACGTGCCGACGAGCAGTTCGATGCCGATTTCGCACTGATGACCGGCGAACTCGCCCGTTTCCTGCCGCAACTGGTCGAGGCGCTGGGGGGTGAGATCGTCGAAGGCGAACCGGTGGCGGCTGTCACCGCAGTGGTGTCGCCGATCAATAGTGCCCCCGTCAATAGCGCGCCAGTCAATAACGACCTGCCGCCCTGGGAAGCATGAAACCCGGCGAAGCCTGTCCCTGCGGCAGCGGCGCGGTTTACGCCCGCTGCTGCGGTCGACTGCATTCTGGGGCCGAAAATGCGCCGACCGCCGAAGCCTTGATGCGCTCGCGTTACAGCGCCTACGTGCTCAAGCTCGAAGACTATCTGCTGGCGACCTGGCATGCCTCGACGCGGCCGAGCGAACTCGATATCGCGGCCGATGGCACGAAATGGCTGGGGCTGGACGTGCGCCGCCATGTGCCAAGCGACGACACGCATGCCATCGTTGAATTCGTTGCCCGCTACCGCATCGCCGGACGCGGCCACCGGCTTCAGGAAGTGAGCCGCTTTGTCCGTGAAGACGGCCGCTGGTACTACGTCGACGGCGATCTGTCATAGTTCGCCAAGGCGCTTGAACTGCCGCCCGGTCTGGCGCACACTGGCTTGATCCTGTTGCAGAGGAGTATCGTCATGACCGAAGCTCAATTGAAAAATCAGATCCTCTCGCCCTGGCCTTTTTTTGGCGTCAGTCCGCAAGGTGACGTGTTGGCGCGTTATGTGCCGTATGGCCCGGTTTTCCGCTGGTCCTGGAACCAGATGATCCCGATGCCGGTCCAGGGTAGCGATCTGGTCTGGTTGCTCAAGTCGGCAGCTGAAGAAGGTCATTCGATCAGCGAGACCGAAAAGCCGCGCGGCAAGTGAGCGACCTGTTTCATCTTCAACCTCTTGATGGAGAATTCCGTAATGAAAAAAGTGATTGCAGTGGTGGTTGCCGTGGCTATTGGCGCCGGTGGTTTGGGCGGTTGTGCCAGCATGGATGAGACGCAGCGCGGTACGGCGTCGGGCGCAGCGATCGGCGCGGTTGCCGGGGCCTTGCTTGGTGGTGCGACGGCCGGCGGGCACAAGGGTCGCAGCGCCGCAACGGGCGCGGCGATAGGCGCCGCTCTGGGGGCAGGTGGCGGCTATCTGTGGTCGAAGCGCATGCAGGACCAGAAGGCGGCCATGGAGCAGGCGACCCAGGGCTCGGGCGTGGCGGTCAGCCAGACGGCCGACAATCAGCTGAAGCTGGAAATCCCCAGTGATATTTCCTTTGCCAGTGGCCGTTCTGACTTGTCGTCGGCATTGATGCCGATTCTTGATCGTTTTGCGACGACCCTGAACCAGAATCCGGTGACCCGTCTGCGCATCGTTGGTCACACCGACAGCGTCGGTTCGGATGCGATCAATAACCCCTTGTCGGTCAATCGCGCTGCTGCGACGCGCGACTACCTGATGGCGCGTGGCGTCGCGTCCAACCGCATCGCCATCGATGGTCGCGGTTCGCACGAACCGATTGCCGACAACGGCAGCGCTGCTGGCCGCGCCAAGAACCGTCGCGTCGAAATCTTCGTCGCCGAGCCGGGCGCCTGATTTTTACAGGAATTTTTCCAGCAGCACGTTGAGAAAGCGCCGGCCTTTCAAGGTCGGCGCAATTTTTTCCGGGCCGACGTCGAGCAGGCCTTCGGCTGCGGCAGCGCGTAGTTGCGGCAGGATGTGGTTCAGCGACTGGGCCGTGCGCGCCTCGAACAGCGAGGGGTGAAAACCGTCGGCCAGGCGCAGGGCATTCATCATGAATTCAAACGGCAGGCTGGCCGCCTCGACCTGGTTTTCTTCCTGAATCGGCGTGCCAGCGAGGCTATTTTCCAGGTAGGCCTTGGGGTGCTTGTGGCGCATCTGGCGCAGCACCCGGTCGTGCAGCGTCAGCTTGGAATGCGCCCCGGCGCCAATGCCGAGATAGTCGCCGAAATACCAGTAATTGAGATTGTGCTTGCACTGCCAACCC
>JAVBXO010000411.1 GCA_030824535.1 Azonexus sp.
ACTGCAAAAGGTGCGCTTGGCTTGAAAAACATCGAAATGGGCTGCCGCCGTCAGAAAAATCGAAAAACTCCCTCTTCAAGAGATTTTTACAACAGCCTCTTGAAGGGGAGGGAGCTCCCCCCAATCAATGAACTTGCGCCAGCAATGAGCATCTAATCAGTACCCGCAGGTTCTGTGCAGAAAGGGGCTGGTCATGCGCAAACTGATTCCGCTGGCACCATCGGTACGCCTGATGCCGGTGGCTTCATCGCTGGGTGCACCTTGCCTTGGCGCCGAACGAGGGCCGCAAGTGCTGATTGACCTTGGCCTGCCAGCCAAACTGCGGCACCAGGGCATGAGCTGCGAGTGTTCGCCGCTGCTCAGCCCGTCTGCATCGTCGCCGGATGCCCTGCCCGACTTGCTGGCCAATCTGGCTGAACAGACCGCGGCGGCGATTCGCGCCGGTGAACGGCCGCTGGTCATCGGCGGTGATCACAGTCTGGCCGTCGGCGTCTGGCAAGGCATTGCCCGGGCACTGGGCGAAATGCCCGGCCTGATCTGGATTGACGCCCATCTCGACGCCCATACCCCGCTCAGCTCGCCCTCGGGTAACGCCCACGGCATGCCGGTCGCGACGCTGCTCGGCGCGCTTGATCCGACGCTGGCGCTTGAGCCAAAAAAACTGGTGATGATCGGCGTGCGCAGCCATGAAAGCGCCGAACGCGAATTGCTCGACCGGCTCGGCGTGCGCATTTTCACCGCCGCCGACGTCGCCGCGCGCGGGCTGCCCAGCGTTTTCACTGAAGCCCGCCGATTGCTCGGCGATGGCCCCTGGGGGCTCAGTCTGGATGTCGACGTGCTCGACCCCGTGGCCGCCCCCGGCGTTTCCACCCCGGTTGCTGATGGCCTCGCCCCGGCCGAACTGCTGCTCGCGCTGCGTGGTGTGCTACGCCAACGGGCCTGCGTCGGTTGCGAGATTGCCGAATTCAATCCGCAACACGATCCCGACGGGCGCACCGCCCGCCTGCTGCTGCAGCTGGCCGACGCCCTCGCCGCCCCCGACGGCAGCACGCTGCAACGCTGGGAAAAAGGTTTCGGCGCCAATAACTACGCGCCGCTGCCGGTCGTCTTGAGCGAGGGCCAGGGTTGCTGGCTCCGTGACATTGACGGCCGGCGCTATCTTGACCTGATGGCCGCCTACTCGGCCAACAGTTTCGGCCACGCCCACCCGCGCCTGCTCGCCGCGCTCAACGAACAGGCCGGGCGCCTGGCGCTGACTTCGCGCGCCTACGGCAACGACCGCCTGCCCTTGCTGCTGCGCCGGCTGGCGCTACTGACCGGTTACGAGCGCATCCTGCCGGTCAATACCGGTCTGGAAGCCGTCGAAACCGCGCTCAAGGCAGTGCGCAAATGGGCCTACAAAATCAAGGGCGTGCCCGACGGTCAGGCCGAGATCATCGCCTGCACCGGCAATTTCCATGGTCGCTCGATTGCCATCACCGGGCTGTCCAGCGAAACGCAGTACCGCGACGGCTTCGGCCCCTTCCCGGCCGGCCTGAAAACCGTTCCTTACGGCGACCCCGCGGCACTGGCGGCGGCGATCACCCCGAATACCGCCGCCTTCCTCGTCGAACCGATCCAGGGCGAAGGCGGTGTCATCGTGCCGCCGGCCGGCTATCTCGCCGCCTGTGCCGACATCTGCTGGCGGCAGCAAGTGTTGCTGATCGTCGACGAAGTCCAGACCGGCCTCGGCCGCACTGGCAAGCTCTTCGCCTACCAGCACGACCCCGTGCGGCCGGATGGCCTGATTCTCGGCAAGGCCCTCGGCGGCGGCCTGCTGCCAGTCTCGGCCTTCCTCGCCAATGAAAGCCTGATGCAGGTCTTCACCCCCGGCGACCACGGCTCGACCTTCGGCGGCAACCCGCTCGCCGCCGCCGTGGCGCTGGCGGCGCTCGACGTGCTCGAAGAAGAAAATCTCGTCGAACACAGCGCCCGCCTCGGGCAACACCTGCTGCAGCGCCTGCAGCAAATGCAGGCCGAACTGCCGATCATCCGCGCCGTACGCGGCCGTGGCCTGTTCGCCGGCATCGAATTGCAGGCTTCTGCGGTGGACGCCCGAAAAGTGGCCGAAATGCTGTTGAAGCGCGGCATCCTGACCAAGGACACGCACAGCACCGTGCTGCGCCTGGCACCGCCGCTGATCATCGATGAAGCGACGCTGAACTGGGGGCTGGAACAGATTGCCGGGACGTTGCGCGACCTTGATGCACAACCGCGCATGGTTGCCTGAAACCTGCCTGGCGTCGGCGCTGGAGCAGGCGGGGAAAAACGCCGCCGCCCGCTCAGCGCCCGAGCGTCGGTAAATAAGCTTCGAATTCTTCCAGCGGCAGCGGCGGGCTGTACAGGAAGCCCTGATAGCAAAAGCAAGCGTTATTGGCGAGAAAATCGCGTTGCTCCAGGGTTTCCACGCCCTCGGCAATGACTTTCAGCCCCAGGGTGCCGGCCAGGGCCACGATGGTCTTGGCGATGGCCGCGTCGTTCGGGTCGGTCAGGACATCGCGGACGAAAGAGCGGTCGATTTTCAGTTTTTCCAGCGGCAGGCGCTTGAGGTAGGACAAGGAAGAGTAGCCGGTGCCAAAATCGTCGAGCGCAAAACCGATACCCATGTCGCGTAGCGCCCGCATCTTGCCAATGCTGTCCTCGATCTCGGTCAGCAGGTGGCTCTCAGTCAGTTCCAGCTGCAGCTTGCCGGGGTCAGCGCCAGTGCGTTCGAGGCAGGCTGCGACTTGGGCGACAAAATCCTTCTGGCGCAATTGCGTGCCGCTGACATTGACAGCCAGCGTCAGCGGCGCCTTGTCCGGCTGCCCGGCCCAGATCGCCAGCTGCCGGCACGCGGCTTCGAGCACCCATTGCCCGATCGGCAGGATCAGCCCGCTTTCTTCGGCAAGGCTGATGAATTCATCGGGAAAGACCAGCCCGCGCAGCGGATGCTGCCAGCGCACCAAAGCTTCAGCACCGATGCACTGGCCGTCGGCGTCGACCTGCGGCTGGTAATACAACAGGAACTGCGTCTCCCTGACTGCCTTGCGCAAATCGTTTTCCAGGCTGGCGCGGGCCGTCACCCAGGCCTGCATTTCCGGGTCAAAAAAGCGGAAGGCATTGCGCCCCGCCGTTTTGGCCTGATACATCGCCAGATCGGCCTGTTTCAGCAGATCCTCGCGCGATTCCCGACCTTCGCCAAAAAGCGTGATGCCGATACTGGCGGTGCTGTGAAACTCCAGCTTGTCCAGCCAGTAGACCTCGCTCAAGGCAGCCGAGACCTTGGCCCCGACAAATTCGGCCTGTGCCACCGCTTCGTCGAGATGGTCGCTGAGATCCTTGAGCATCACGACGAATTCGTCGCCACCCAGACGGGCGGCCGTATCGCCTTCCCGCAGGCTGGCCTGCAGGCGTTTCGCCACCTCTTGCAGCAACAAGTCACCGCGATCATGACCAAAAGAATCGTTGAGGGTCTTGAAATGGTCGAGATCGATGAACAACAGCGCGCCATGGCGATGGCTGCGCACCGACTCGCTAATCGCCTGCTTCAGTCGGTCAAGCAGCAGCGTCCGGTTAGGCAATCCGGTCAGTTGATCGAAAAAGGCCAGTTCCTGGATTTTTTCTTCGGCCTTGATGCGCTCGGAAATATCGAAATGCGTGCCGACATAATTCGTTACCTGATCATTGTCGTCCTTGACCGCCGAAATCGTCAGCCACTTGGGGTATTCCTCGCCATTCTTGCGCCGATCCCAGACCTCGCCCTGCCAGCTGCCATTGGTTTTCAGACTGGCCCACATCTCCTTGTAAAAGCTGGCGCTGTGTCGGCCCGACTTGAGCACGCGCGGCGTCTGGCCGAGGATATCCTCGGGGGCATAACCGGTAGTTTCAGTAAAAGCCTGATTGACGCGAATGATGACGCCATGCGCATCGGTAATCAGCATCCCCTCCTGGGATTCAAAGGCCGTTGCAGCAATGCGCAATTCCTGCTCAGCCGCCTCCCGGGACTTCAAGGCTGCCGCCAACCACTGGTTTTGCCGCTGCTGGCGCAACAGCAGGACTAAAACTGTCAGCACCGAGAGCGTGAATAGCAGCGCCAGCCAGCTCAGGCTGTAGCGGGTATCCAGCATTTCCGCGTCGAGATCGCGGGTATCGATGCCGACCATGACCACCACCGGGTAATCGTCCAGCGTCCTGAAATAGATGTCGCGCCGGCTGTTGCGCTCGAAGGGACTGCCAATGCCCAGCGCCACCCCCTCGCGCTGGTTTTCCAGGTCGATGCCGTAGCTTTCCTTCAGCCGGGTAATCCGCTGGCCATACATTTCCGCAGGCGCGGGCGGCTGACGAGCGATCAGTTTCGGCTCCAGCGTCATCATCGTCAGGGTGCTGTGCTGGCCGAGTTTCAGGCTCCGGTAGACATCGGTCAATTGCTCGGGAATCAGGGTCAGGGCAATGAAACCGTCGAAAGCCCCATTTTTCAGCAGCGGCCGGGCAATCCGGTATTGCAGCTTGCCGGTCATGCGTCCCGCCCGGGTCGCGCCAACAAAAACCGAGTCGCCCGGATGCTTGAGGAAATACTGGAAATGATCCAGATCGGACATCTTGCCGTAGGCCCGCAGTTTTTCCTGGGAGGTCTCCGACTGATAGACCACCCAACCCTCACGATCAACGATGGTGACCACGCCGGAAAACAGGTCGGCATGCGGCGCCGCAATTTCGTGCACAAAATGCTGCCATTTCTCGCCACTGCCGTAGTCCTGGTGATAAGCCCGGATGGCCCGGAGATAGCTGTCGGCATAGTCGAAAAGGCGCGTCGTATTGGCCTCGACACTTGCCAACAGGCGTAGCGCTTCATCCCGCTTGGCGCTCAGGCGTTCGTTCTGCAGTCGCTGATAAATGGCCAGGGAACCCAGGGCAAAAACCACCACCAGCAGTAGCGCCACCAGCATCAGCTTGAGGCTGCGCCGGTCGGAAGGGAAAAAACTGGCCCGTTTCATTAGCTTGTCGCCTGGCTTTCGGTTTTACTGAAATCTGCTCATCGCAGCAAAGTCGCACGGATATTTTCCCGGCCCGGCATTGTCACAAAAAAACCGCACCCTAAAAATGGTTTTTAAGGCTGATAAACCATCAGCACCACCGCCTGAATAGCCAGGGTGACCGCCCATCGCCTTTCCCCTCTTTCCTTCCCGGATATTGAACATTTCCCGAAAACCCCCGTCCAACAGGCAACAAGGGGAATTCAAGAGTTGCAGTCTTCAGGCTGATGAACAGCCGGTCGCTCAAGTGGAGGATGCTGCCATGTCGATTTTTGCCCGCTACCAGGGACGTTACGAATCCCTGCTGGAAGAGGAGATGTCCCTGCAGGACTATCTCGATTTGTGTCGCAATGATCGCTCGGCCTATGCCAGCGTTGCCGAGCGCATGTTGCTGGCCATCGGCGAGCCGGAACTCGTTGATACGCGCGGCGATCAGCGCCTGTCGCGGCTGTTTGCCAACAAGATGCTGCGCCTCTACCCGGCTTTCCGCGAGTTTTACGGCATGGAAGAGGTCATCGAGCACATCGTGTCCTACTTCCGCCACGCCGCGCAGGGGCTGGAAGAGAAGAAGCAGATCCTCTACCTGCTCGGCCCGGTCGGCGGCGGCAAGTCGTCGCTGGCCGAGCGCCTGAAATACCTGATCGAGAAGGTGCCCTTCTACGCCATCAAGGGTTCGCCGGTGCATGAGTCGCCGCTCGGGCTGTTCAACCCGCACGAAGACGGGCCGATACTCGAAGAGGATTACGGCATTCCGCAGCGTTATCTGGGCACGATCATGAGCCCCTGGGCGGTCAAGCGCCTGCAGGAATACGGTGGCGATATCTCGCGCTTCCGCGTCGTGCGCATCCGGCCTTCGGTGCTGTCGCAGATTGCCGTGTCCAAGACCGAGCCGGGCGACGAGAACAATCAGGACATTTCCTCGCTGGTCGGCAAGATCGATATCAGGAAGCTCGAAAGCTATTCGCAGAACGACCCGGATGCCTATTCCTACTCCGGCGGCCTGTGCCTGGCCAATCGCGGCGTGCTCGAATTCGTCGAGATGTTCAAGGCCCCGATCAAGGTCCTGCACCCGCTGCTGACAGCAACGCAGGAGCAGAACTACAAGGGCACCGAAGGTTTTGGCGCGATCCCCTTCGACGGCCTGGTGCTCGCCCACTCCAACGAAGCCGAGTGGCAGACCTTCAAGAACAACCGCAACAACGAGGCCTTCCTCGACCGCATCTACATCGTCAAGGTGCCCTACTGCCTGCGCGTGACCGAGGAAATGCACATCTACGAGAAGCTGTTGTTCAATTCTTCCTTGTCGCAAGCCGCCTGCGCGCCCGACACCTTGCGCATGCTGGCGCAGTTCTCGGTGCTGTCGCGGCTCAAGGAACCGGAAAACTCCTCGCTGTACTCGAAAATGCGTGTCTATGACGGTGAAAACCTCAAGGACACCGACCCGAAAGCCAAGAGCTACCAGGAATACCGCGACTTTGCCGGGGTCGATGAAGGCATGACCGGCTTGTCGACGCGCTTCGCCTTCAAGATCCTGTCGCGCGTTTTCAACTTCGACCACCGCGAGGTCGCCGCCAACCCGGTGCACCTGATGTACGTGCTCGAACAGCAGATCGAACAGGAGCAATACGCGCCCGAGGTTGAGGAACGCTACCTGCGCTTCCTCAAGGAATTCCTCAGCCCGCGCTACGCCGAGTTCATCGGCAAGGAAATCCAGACCGCCTACCTCGAGAGCTATTCCGAATACGGCCAGAACATCTTCGACCGCTACGTGACCTACGCCGACTTCTGGATCCAGGATCAGGAATTCCGCGACCCGAACACCGGTGAAATGCTCGACCGCTCGGCCCTCAACGACGAGCTGGAAAAGATCGAAAAGCCGGCCGGGATCAGCAATCCCAAGGATTTCCGCAACGAGGTGGTGAATTTCGTGCTGCGCGCCCGTGCCCGCAACGACGGCAAGAACCCGAGCTGGACGAGCTACGAGAAGCTGCGCGCGGTGATCGAGAAAAAGATGTTCTCGAACACCGAGGAACTGCTGCCGGTCATCTCCTTCAGCACCAAGGCCAGCGCCGACGAGCAAAAGAAGCACCAGGAGTTCGTCGACCGCATGATTGCCAAGGGCTACACCGAAAAGCAGGTCCGCCTGCTCTGCGACTGGTATCTGCGCGTGCGCAAGAGCTCGTGAGGCAGGATCGAGGTTGAGGATCGAGTGGGCGGACCTTACTCGATCCTCGATCCCAATAGCTCGATCCTAACAAGGGGGTTCCCATGACCGTACGCATCGTTGATCGGCGCCAGGACAGTCGGAACAAGAGTTCGATCAATCGTGGCCGCTTCATTCAGCGCTTCAAGGGGCAGATCCGCAAGGCGGTGGCCGATGCCATCGCCCGCCGGGGAATCCGTGATCTGGAAAATGGCGAGAAAATCGGCATCCCCGGCCGCGACATCAGCGAGCCGAGTTTCCAGCACGGCCGCGGCGGCGTGCGCGATCTGGTTCATCCCGGCAATGACCGCTTCCAGCGTGGCGACGAACTTGATCGGCCGCCGGCCGGTAGTCAGGGGCAAGGCTCAGGCCAGGCCAGCCCGGATGGCTCGGGCCTCGACGATTTCGTTTTCACGCTGACCCGCGACGAATTTCTCGACATCTTCTTTGATGAACTGGCACTGCCCAACCTCGTCAAGCGCCAGCTGGCGCGCATCGACGAATACAAGCGTATGCGCGCCGGTTACACCCATACCGGCGTGCCGACCAATATCAACCTGGTGCGCACCATGCGCGGTGCCGCCAGCCGCCGCGTCGCCATCGGCGGCCCTTACGCCAGCCGTCTGCGGGCGCTGCAACATGAACTGGAAGCGGCACTCGACGCGATCCCGGTCGACGATGAAGACGTCGTCCGCCTGCAGCATGAAATCGCCGTGCTGCGCCTGAAGCGCGAGGCCATCCCCTTCATCGACCCTTACGACCTGCGCTACAGCAACCGCATCCGCATCCCGCAGCCGTCCACGCAGGCGGTGATGTTCTGCCTGATGGACGTTTCCGGCTCGATGACCGAAGCCAAGAAGCAGATGGCCAAGCGCTTCTTCATGCTGCTCTACCTGTTCCTGAACCGCAATTACGAGCATATCGAGGTGGTTTTCATCCGCCACCACACCACCGCCGAAGAAGTCGACGAAGACAGTTTTTTCCATTCGCGCGAAACCGGCGGCACCATCGTTTCCAGCGCCCTGAAGCTGATGCATGAAGTCATCGTCCAGCGTTACGCCAGCAACCAGTGGAACATCTACGCGGCGCAGGCCTCCGATGGCGACAACTGGCTCGACGATTCACCGAAATGCCGCGAACTGATGAGCAACTCCTTGCTACCGCTGCTGCAGTATTTTGCCTACATCGAGATCACCGACGGCGCACCGCAAAACCTCTGGCAGGAATACAGCAAGCTGCTGAGCAGCCATCCCGGCGTCTTCGCCCAGCAGCGCATCGGCACCGCCGCCGACATTTACCCGGTATTCCGCGAACTTTTCCGGAGGCGACTGGCATGACCCGCAAACGCAAAACGCTGATCGCCGAAGGCTCCGACTGGACCATCGAGGCCATCGAACGCTACGACGTCGAAATCGGCCGCATCGCCCGCGAATACGGCCTCGACTGCTACCGCCACCAGCTCGAGATCATCACCGCCGAACAGATGATGGACGCCTACGCGGCCATCGGCATGCCGGTCTATTACCACCACTGGTCCTTCGGTAAACACTTCCTGGAGACCGAAAACCGCTACAAGCGCGGCCACATGGGCCTGGCCTACGAGATCGTCATCAATTCCGACCCGTGCATCGCCTACCTGATGGAGGAAAACACCCTGACCATGCAGGCGCTGGTCATCGCCCACGCGGCCTACGGCCACAATTCCTTTTTCAAGGGCAACCACCTGTTCAAGCAATGGACCAGTGCCGATGCAATCATCGACTACCTGGTTTTCGCCCGGAACTACATCGCCGAATGCGAGGAGCGCCACGGCCAGCAAGCGGTCGAGGAGTTGCTCGACGCCTGCCACGCACTGTCCAGCCTCGGCGTCGACCGCTACAAACGCTCGCCGCCGCTGTCGCTGGTCCGCGAAAAATTGCGCCAGCGCGAACGCGAGGATTATCTGCAGTCGCAGGTCAATGAACTCTGGCGCACCCTGCCGCCGCGCGCTGCCGACGCCGCAGTCCACCAGGAAAGGCGCTTCCCCGAAGAGCCCGAAGAAAACCTTTTGTACTTCATCGAAAAGCACGCGCCGCTGCTCGAACCCTGGCAACGCGAAATCGTCCGCATCGTGCGCAAGGTCAGCCAGTATTTCTACCCGCAACGCCAGACCCAGGTCATGAATGAAGGCTGGGCAACCTACTGGCACTACACCCTACTCAACACGCTGTACGACCGGGGCCGCGTCTCCGACGGTTTCATGATGGAGTTCCTCCATTCGCACACCAACGTCGTCGCCCAGCCGCCCTATAACAGCAACTGGTACAGCGGCATCAACCCCTACGCCCTGGGCTTCGCGATGTGGCGCGACATCCGCCGCATCTGCGAAAAGCCCGACGACGAAGACCGCGCCTGGTTCCCCGAGATTGCCGGCAGCGACTGGCGCGAAACCTTCGATTTCGCCATGCGCAACTTCAAGGACGAAAGCTTCATCGCCCAATACCTGTCGCCGCGCCTGATGCGCGAATTCCGCTTTTTTGCTGTGCGCGACGACGACAGCCGGCCGAAGATGGCCATCGAAGTCATCCACGACGACCCCGGCTACCGCGAACTGCGCCACCGCCTGTCCGACCAGTACAACCTCGGCAACCACGACCCCAACATCCAGGTCTGGAACGTCGACCTGCACGGCGACCGCTCGCTGACCCTGCGCCACTTCAGCCACCAGCGCCGCCCGCTGGCCAGCAGCAGCGACACCGTGCTGACCCACCTCGCCCACCTCTGGGGCTTCACCGTGCGCATCGAACAGCAAAATGCCAAGGGCGAATGGAAGGTGATTGGCGAGAAGCGGAACGACCGGAGGAAGACGTGAGGGGTGAGGGGTGAGGGGTGAGGGTGGTGCCAAAACATCCGTCATTCCCGCGCAGAGCCTGCCCTCGACCTGATCGGAGGCGGGAATCCAGCCCTTGGTTTTCCGGTACGCCGCCGAATCACCCGGAAACTGCTACAAAGCGGCTTGGAAAATTGCTTTGGTTTTTGTCGGGCTATCGATC
>JAVBXO010000106.1 GCA_030824535.1 Azonexus sp.
GACATCGGCCGGCTCGCCGGGCGCCACCCACTGCACACGCAGACCGCTGCCGTCTTCAGGCTTCAGGCTGTCGAGCAGGAGGGTCATGCGATCACGCGTGACAGCAGACGATCCAGCCAACCACTCGGGCCGGGCCACGCGCAGGGTGAGGTCGAATTTTTGTTCGAGCAGGCGGGCATAACCGAGTTCCGGTAAGGTTTGCGCGCTCAGGGCCGGCTTGCCACGGTATTGGATCGGTTCCAGCACACTCTCCATCGCGCTCGGCCGGACCACCTGGGCATAACCGACGGCCTGTTCTGCGCCGGGAGCATCCAGCAGCGCCACCACCGATCCGGTCGAAAGGCGGCTCAGGCTGCCAGCCGGAATGCGGATTTCACCATTGCGTCGTTCCAGCGGCCATTGCGGCTTTTCCTCGAGCGCGCCGCTGCCGAACACGCGGGCGTCCAGATCGCCTTCGAACAACGGTGTGGGACGGTCAAGGTTCATCGCCGAATAGCGTTGCAGCACTTCCTGCGCAGCGCGACGGTAGCTGATGCCGGGATGCTCGGTGATGGTCTGCAGCAAGGTGAAGGTGAACAGACCATGCGGCTTGCGACCCTCCTCGCCCTGCGGCAGGCGCATTTCAGGTGCCTGCTCGGTCGACTGGGCGGCATAGAAGGCGACCAGTCCCCCCGTGCGGCCATCGGCCTCGGCCAGGTTGATGAACGCCGACTCGCCGGCGCCCCCCTTGCCACGCGTCTTCACTGCCCCGCGTTCAGCCGCATCCAGCGCTGCCTGCGGAATACCTAGAGCCGACGGAGCCACCTTGCGCATGCGCACGTCGTCGCCGACCGGCGCGCCGCGGGTGACGGTACCGGAGTGACAACTGTCGAACACCACCCAGACGAAGGCGCCCTTCTTGCGGATAGCGCCGATCATGGCCCCGATCTCGTCGTCAACCAGCGCGTTTTTCACCTTGCCGACACTGTCGTCCCAGGCGCCGATATCGGCCGGCAAGAACAGTTCGTCGCGACCATCCGGTTCGGTCAGGTCACCCGCCCGCGCCGGCTGTTGCGAGCCGTGCCCCGAGAAATGCAGGTAGACGAAATCGCCCGCGCTGGCCTTGCTGGCAATCGCTGCCATACCGCTCTCTATATTGGCCCGAGTGGGTGTCTGCGCGCCCGCCACGCCGTCGGCCAGCACCTTGATGTTGTCTGGCCGGAACAGCCGGGCACGCTGTTTGCGCAGATAGTTCGCCACCATCTCCGAATCGTATTTCGGGCCTTCGAGCTGCATCTGCTCATCCAGGCCTGGATAACGCGAGACCCCGACAATCAGGGCATGGCCGGTGGCAGCAAGGGCGCTGGCAGAGCAGCCAAGGGCAGTGACCAGCACGAGGGCGGCAAGGGTGCGCAGGTTCATGGTGTCTAACGGACGAGGCTCTTGCCGCAGGGTGGGTAGAGCGGCTCGGCGCAGTCGAGGGTGTGGCTCTTGGTCTTCTGCGCGGCGATGTCATCGGCCAGGCCGATCAGGTCCTTGCGCTTGCCGGCATAGTGACGGGCACGATCGAGCACTGAGCGGATCGAGGCATCTGCAACGGGGAGCGCGATAGCCTGGTTATCGAGCCCTTTCTGAATACGGGCTGCAGCAATCAGCAGCAGCGGATCCTTGCGCGCATCACCCAGGGCAATCAGCCTGTTGGCAAGCGCCACTTGTTCGATCAAGCCGGCCGATGGCGTATCTTCAGCCAGCGCGGTGCCGGCAGTCAGTGCCAGCACGACACCGGTCAGAATGGAAAGCAATTGCTTGGTCATGAGAGCTCCATATGCACGAGGATTCCGAGGAAGGAAACTGCGCGAAAATCCTGTGGCAATGCCACTCGATCTTCGCGCGGGAAGTACGCTCAGCGTGGGGTGTAGGTGTAGCGATACTGACCGCTGACGGCATCGATATAGCCACCCTTGGTTTTTTGCGCGGCGACATCGTCAGCCAGCCCGATCAGATCCTTGCGACCGGCAGCCAGCTTTTTTGCGCGCTCCAGCACCGCGTTGGTGGCGGTGCTTTCTGCAGGGCTACCGGCAGCCTCGGCGCTCAGGCTCTTTTGCAGTTTGGCTGCGGCAATCAGCAATACCGGGTCCTTGCGCGCATCACCCAGGGCAATCAGCTTGTTCGCCACATCGATCTGCTCCACTACGGCAGGTGTCAGGCCACCTTCAACCGGCTTTTCTTCAGCAGCAAGGGCTACGCCGAGGTTCATGACCAGTACGCTACCTGCCAGGACAGCAATCAGTTGAGTCTTCACGTTTAATCTCCGAAAAAGTTATGAGCACGTCGCCCATGATTGTTGAGACGCAGCCCAGGGAAAAATGTCAGGACTTGTATCGACTTTCTTTGTTAAGCGATGAAAATCGAAAGATAGTGTACCCAGATTTCAAATGGGTAAACATCCCGTTGCCCGCGGGATAATACATTTCGATCCTGGCCTTTTCCAATCCAGTAATTGCTGCAAAAACAAACGATCCAAACCTGCGACATGCTGAAAAAAGCTGCCCAAGCTTTCGTCAATTGAAAAGGACCGGGCGACAGGAATGGCAATCGAGCTGGCCCGGTTGCGCAAAGAACTGGCGGAAGAGAAACAGGAGCGCCACCTGAACTTTTCTCCCTATTAGCACTCCCAGGCAGCGAGTGCTAATATATCAGTGTACTTTCACGGAGGACATTACGCGATGAACCATGCTTTGGCGCTTCCCATCCCCTCGTCCGTTGGCAACATCGATGCCTATATCCAGGCAGCGAATCGTTACCCGATGTTGACCGAGAGCGAGGAACTGCAGCTGGCCCAACGCTTCCATAACGAAGGCGATGTCGAGGCCGCGCGTCAGCTCGTGCTTTCTCACCTGCGTCTGGTGATTTCCATTGCCCGTGGCTATCTCGGCTACGGTCTGCCGCATGCCGACCTGATCCAGGAAGGCAATATCGGTCTGATGAAAGCGGTCAAGCGCTTTGACCCGGCGCGCGGCGTGCGTCTGGTGTCGTTTGCGATGCACTGGATCAAGGCCGAGATTCATGAGTACATCCTGAAGAACTGGCGCTTGGTCAAGGTCGCGACGACCAAGGCCCAGCGCAAGCTGTTCTTCAACCTGCGCAGCCTGAAGAACGATTACGAAGGCGTCAGCACGCTGTCCGGCAAGCAGGTCGCCGAAGTGGCCACCCGCTTGGGCGTCAAGCCGGAAGAAGTCGTCGAAATGGAAACCCGCTTCTCCGGTCGCGACATGGCGCTGGATGGCCACCCGGACGACGGCGACGAGGCTTACGCGCCCATCGATTACCTGCCTGATTCACGCTACGAGCCGACCTCGGTCATGGAACGCAAGGCGCTGGCCCGCCTGCAGGACGAAGGTCTGCAAGGTGCGCTGGCCGGGCTGGACCCGCGCAGCCGGCGCATCGTCGAAGCGCGCTGGCTGCATGATGAGGGCGAAGGCGCCACGCTGCACGACCTGGCCGCTGAATTCTCGGTGTCGGCCGAACGTATCCGCCAGATTGAAGTGAAGGCGCTGCAGAAAATGCGTGCTCTGTTGGGCGCCGCCTGATTCCTTGAAACTCGGCAGCAACAAAAAAGCGGGCACCAGCCCGCTTTTTTCATGGGCGGTGGGCTATTCCACCTTGCTCTCGGCCTTGCCGGCAGTCGATGGTGGATTGTCAAAACGCAGACCAAAGCGAAAAACCTCCTTGGCGCAGACATCAATGCAGCGGCCGCAGTTGGTGCAGCTTGGCGCCAGGATCACCGGACCGATGCCCTTGCCCTCGCCTTTCAGCGCCGGACGGATGACCTGCGGTTCGGGGCAGACTTCGAAACAGTCCATGCAGTCGTTGCAGGCCTGGCGTTGCTTCGCTGTCACGCGCAGCGGGCTGAAGTGGCCGAGCAGGCCGTAGAAAGCGCCGACCGGACAGAGTCGACCGCACCAGCCGCGACTCATCACGAAGAGGTCGAACAGGAAAACCGCCATTACTACGGTCCACGCCGTGCCAAGGCCAAAAATCAGGCCGCGATGGAGCATCGACACGGGATTGATCAATTCCCACAGGACCACGCCGCTCAGCGCCGAGCCAACGAGGGTCATGGCCAAGATCCAGTAGCGGGTTTGTCGACCAAGGTGAACGCTGCCCTTGATGCCCAGGCGGTCGCGCAGCCAGCCGGCGGCATCGGTAACGAGATTGACCGGACAGACCCAGCTGCAATAGACCCGCCCGCCGACCAGCGCGTAAAACACCAACACGATGAAGACACCGATCAGCCCGAGTTTTTCCGGGACATGGCCGGTCAGCAAGGATTGCAGCGCAACATAGGGATCGCTCAGCGGCAGCGTGCCGAGCGTCAGGCTGTAGTTGAGATTGCCCTTGACCAGCCAGATGCCGGCCAGCGGCCCAAGCAGGAACAGGGCGAGGATGGAAAACTGCGACAGGCGACGCAGGATCAGCCAGCGCTGGGCGCGCCACCAGCCCTTGGCCTTGATCGCTTCGCTGCCGATACGCGGTTTCTGGGCGATCTGGCTCATGGTTTACCTCCCAATCCGGGCGGCAAGCTGGGGATGGCACCGGCCTCGCTGCCCGGCAGGCCGCGCGCCGTCGTGGTGTGGCCGGAAGCCGGGTCGTAATGGCCGGGCAGGCTGCTGCCTTCGGGCAGGCGGTCGGGCAGGTCGATCATCTTTGTTTCGTCGATCAGCGAATGGCCGGCTTTCTTTTGTTCGTCCCAGCCAACACGGTAATGGTGGCCGAGTTCACCCTTGGCCAGCTTGGATGGCAGGATGCGGATCGCGGCTTCTTCGAGCACGCAGGATTTTTCACATTTGCCGCAGCCGGTGCAAAACTCGGAATGCACCGTCGGCAGGAACATCGCATGCCGGCCGGTGCGCGGATTGGGCTGCAAATCCAGCGTGATGGCCTTGTCGATGGCCGGGCAGACGCGATAGCAGACGTCGCAGCGCAGGCCGAGGAAATTGAGGCAGGTCTCGTGGTCGATCAGCACCGCCAGGCCCATCTTGGCCTTGTTAATGTCGGTCAGCTGATGATCCAGCGCCTGGGTCGGGCAGGCCTTGATGCACGGGATGTCGTCGCACATCTCGCAGGGAATCTGGCGGGCGGTGAAATACGGCGTGCCGGTCGCCACCGGCGCTTCCGGCTTGGCCAGTTCCAGGATGTTGTAGGGGCAATCGCGCACGCACAGGCCGCAACGAATGCAGGCACCGAGAAAGTCCGCTTCGGGCAGCGCGCCGGGTGGGCGCAGCGCCAGCGCCGGCAGGGCTTTGGATTGCTTGGCGTAGAGGCCGAGCCCCAGGCCCAGCATGCCGACACCACAGGCCATGCGCGCCGAGTCGAAGAGAAACTGGCGTCTGGCCAGACTTTTTTTATTGGGGGTATCGGTCATTTTCTGGCTACTCCATCTTTCGCTACGGCGAATGATCCCGCCCGCACAAAAATAAGCGCGAGCTAATAGACGATACCCGAGTGCCGAAAAAAAACCTTAGCCGGGATCAAATACCCGGCAGCACCTGCCGGGCGTTGGCCGTGGTCTGCCGGCAGGCTTCGACAAACGAAATACCGCGCAATTCGGCGAGGACTTCGGCGATCTGGCGCAACTCGGCGGGCTGGTTGCGGCCACGATTGAGCCAGGCCGGAGGGATGTCCGGCGCGTCGGTTTCGAGCACGATGCTGTCGGCTGGCAGGCTCGCTGCCAGTTCGCGGATGCGCGTTGAACCGGCGTAGGTCATCGCGCCGCCAAAGCCAAGCTTGAAGCCGAGCTTGATGAATTCTTCCGCCTGCTGGCGGCTACCGTTGAAGGCATGGGCGATGCCGCCGGGGACGCGAATACGGCGCAAGTGTTTAAGCACCTGATCGACCGCCCGCCGGACATGGAGCAGCACCGGCAGATTGAATTCACGCGCCAGCTTCAGTTGTTCGACGAAAAAATACTCCTGGCGCGCCGCATCGAGGCCGGGAACGTAGAAATCCAGGCCGATTTCGCCGACCGCCAGCGGCTGTTCGCGCGCCAACCAGGTACGCAATTCAGCCAGATCGCCCTCGCCCGCCGCCATCACGTATAGCGGATGAATGCCGTAGGCGGCATGGCAGGCCGGCGAAAGGGCTGCGGTGGTTTTGGTCTTCTGGAAGCCGTTCACCGCAACAGCGGGAATCAGCAGCTTGTCCACGCCGGCGGCGAGCGCCGCGGCCAGCACCTCGTTGCGGTCGGCATCAAATTCGGCCGCGTCGAGATGACAGTGGGTGTCGATCAGCACTTGCGGAAGGGGAAATCCAGCGCCGGCTGGCGGCCGTCGATCAGTTCGGCCAAGGCCGCCGCCGAACCGCAGGACATCGTCCAGCCCAGCGTGCCATGACCGGTGTTCAGCCACAGGTTGGGATAGCGCGTGGCACCGATCAAGGGCACGTTCGACGGCGTCGCCGGGCGCAAGCCGCACCAGAATTGTGGCTCGCCGACCGTTTCCAGGCGCGGAAACAGTTCGTGGGCGCGCTCAATGACGGCGCGGCAACGCACTTCGTTGAGTTCCAGGTTGTAGCCATTGAATTCGGCGGTGCCGGCGATGCGCAGGCGATTGCCGAGACGCGAGAAGACCAGTTTGCGCTCGTCGTCGGTCAGGCTGACGGTCGGCGCTGGCGATCCTGGCGCCAGGCTCAGCGTTGCCGAATAGCCCTTGGCCGGATAGACCGGCAGGCGCAAGCCGAGCGGCCGGGCGAGCAGCGGCGAATAACTGCCGCAGGCCAGCACGTAGGCATCAGCCTGCAGCTGCTCGGTACCGTTGGCGTGCTGCACTTCGACGGCGGCAATCCGGCCCTTTTTCTCAATAATGCGGTCGACCGTTGTTTCGAAGCGAAAATCAACGCCCGCCGCATGCGCCAGTTCGCTCAGCGCAACGGTGAATTTATGGGCATCGCCCGACTCGTCGGACGGCGTGTAATCGCCACCGACCAGCAAATGCCGGCAATCGGCCAGGGCCGGCTCGATTTCCAGACAGCGTTCGACATCAACCGGCGCGCGGTCGAGGCCGAAATTGCGCATCACGGCGGCCGCCGCCATCGCCTGCTCGTATTCGGCCGGGTCAGTATAAAAATGCAGGATGCCGCGTTCGAGATGGTCGTAGGCGATGCCGGTTTCGCGGCGCAAGGCCTGCAGACAACGCCGGCTGTATAGCGCCAGGGCGACTATCGCCGCGATATTGCGCTGCGTCCGGCCCGGCAGGCATTCGGGCAGGAAGCGCAGGCCCCAGGCCAGCTGTGCCGGATCGGCCCGCCAACGCCAGAGCAGCGGCGCATCCTCGCGCCCCAGCCACTTGAGCACGCGCGACAGCACATGCGGATTGGCCCAGGGTTCGGCGTGCGACACCGAAATCTGGCCGCCATTGGCAAAACTGGTTTCATTGCCGGCCAGCGGCTGACGGTCGATGACCGTTACCTGATGGCCGGCGCAGGCGAGATACCAGGCGCTGGTCGTGCCGACGACGCCGGCGCCAAGCACCAGGACTTTCAACTATCCGCTCCCCGTTCGCGAATGATGCGGCTGACTTCCGGGATATGGCGCAGGCCGCGCATCACCGCTGCCAGGTGGTTGCGATGAGCGACCTGGATGGTGAAATTGAGCACGGTGAACAGGCGCTCCGGGTCGGCATTCATCGACACATGCTCGATATTCGAGCCAGCTTCGGCAATCGCCGACGCCACCTGGGCGAGCGCGCCACGGGTATTCTTGACCTCGACGCGGATCTGGATTTCAAACAGCTTGCCTTCTTCCGGCTCCCACTCAACGTCGATCCACTTTTGCGGCTCAGTCGAGCGTGATTTGCGGATCGTCGGGCAATCATGGGTGTGAATGATCAGGCCGCTACCCTTCTTGATCGACCCGATGATCGGATCACCGGGAATCGGCTGGCAGCAGCGCGCCAACTGGATGGCCATGCCTTCGGTGCCATGGATGGCCAGGGTCATGTTGCTTGGCCGGTCCGGCGACATGTCCTCACGCGCCAGCAAACGCCGGGCGACCACCGAGGGCAGGCGCTTGCCCAGACCGATCTCGGTATAGAGATCTTCCATCGTTTTCTGGCCGCTGACCTTGACCAGCTGCTCCCAGGCCAGCGCCGGAATCGAGATCGGCACCACGCCCAGCGACAGCAGTTCCTGGCGCAGCAGACGCTCGCCGAGACGGGCCGATTCCTCGTTCTGCATGGTGCGCAGGAAATGGCGAATCTTGCTGCGCGCCCGGCCGGTCTTGACGTAAGTCAGCCACACCGGGTTCGGGCTGACCTTGGACGAGGTGATGATCTCGACCAAATCGCCATTGCGCAGCTCGGTACGCAGCGGTGCCAGCTCATGATTGATGCGCACCGCCGAGCACTGATTGCCGACGTCGGTATGCACGGCGTAGGCGAAGTCGACCGCAGTCGCCCCGCGCGGCATGGCCATGATCTTGCCCTTGGGCGTAAAGACATAAACCTCGTCGGGAAAGAGATCGATCTTGACGTTCTCGAAGAACTCCGACGAATCGCTGGTCTGCATTTCGAGCAGCGACTGCAGCCATTTATGCGTCTTGATCTGCAGGTCGGCCGAGGACTCGTCCATGTCCTTGTACAGCCAGTGCGCCGCGACGCCTTCCTGGGCGACGTTGTGCATTTCACGGGTGCGGATCTGCACTTCGACCGGCGTGCCGTAAGGGCCGATCAGCGTCGTATGCAGCGACTGGTAGCCGTTGGCCTTGGGGATCGCGATGTAGTCCTTGAACTTGCCGGGCACCGGCTTGAACAGTCCGTGCAAGGCACCGAGCGCCAGGTAGCAGGTCGGGACGTTATCGACGACGACGCGAAAACCGTAAATATCGAGCACCTGCGAGAAGGACAGCTGCTTGTCCTTCATCTTGCGGAAGATCGAATACAGGCTCTTTTCGCGGCCGAAGACATCAGCTTTCAGACCGGCATGCGCCAGCTTGTCGGTAATGCCGCTCTGGATGCGGGTCAGCAGTTCATCGCGATTGCCACGCGCGGCCTTCAGCGCCTTGGCCAATACCTCGGCGCGGTGCGGGTGGATCAAGCGGAAGGAGGTGTCCTGCAGTTCGCGGTAAAGCTTGTTGAGGCCCAGACGCAGGGCAATCGGCGCATAGATTTCCAGGGTTTCGCGGGCGATGCGGGCGCGCTTGTCGGCGCGCATGGCCGACATCGTCTGGATATTGTGCTGGCGGTCAGCCAGCTTGATGAGCACGACGCGCAGATCGCGCGCCATGGCCATCAGCATCTTGCGGAAGTTTTCCGCCTGCGCCTCCTGGTAGGAAGCGAACTCCATCTTGTCGAGCTTGGACAGGCCATCGACCAGCTCGGCGACTTCCTTGCCGAATTTTTCGGCAAGCTCGTGCTTGGTCGTACCGGTGTCTTCCAGCACGTCATGCATCAGCGCCGCACAGATCGCGTCGGCGTCCATGCGCCATTCGACGACAGCACCGGCAACAGCCAGCGGATGGGTGATATACGGCTCACCCGACATCCGCTTCTGGTTGGCGTGCGCCTTCTCCGCGTAGGCAAACGCGGCCTTGATACGGGTGATGTCGGAGGAACTTAGATAGTCGAGACTATCAATGAAAACCCGGTAAGCGGGTTCCACATCAAAGGGCGGCGACGACGACGGCGCAGGAGTCATCAGGCTTCACCGCCCTGATCTTCAGGACTGGCCGCGATTCAGCACTTCCAGACCGATCTTGCCGGCGCCCATTTCCTTCAGGGCCACCACGGTCGGCTTGTGCTTCTCGGGATCGACCAGCGGCGTTGCGCCATTAGCCAGCTGACGGGCACGGTGAGCCGCCGCCAGGGTCATCTGAAAACGGTTGGGAATACGCTTCAGGCAGTCATCAACGGTAACGCGAGCCATGTAAATACCTCTAAATCAGATCATTCGTTCAAACAGGGCGGCATGGCGGGCGGATTGCGCCGCAAAACCGAGGCGGGAAGCACGCACAATGGCGCGCAAATCATCCAGCGCCCTGTCCAGCAGGTCATTAATAATAACATAGTCAAATTCCCCGACATGGTGCATCTCGGCGCGCGCTGCCGCCAGCCGGCGGGCAATGACCTCGGCGGCATCCGTGCCGCGCCCGGTCAGGCGGCGCGTCAGTTCTTCCATCGACGGCGGCAGGATGAAGATGCCGATGGCAGCGGGAAACAGCGCACGCACCTGCTGCGCGCCCTGCCAGTCGATCTCGAGCAACACGTCGTGGTCGGCAGCC
>JAVBXO010000266.1 GCA_030824535.1 Azonexus sp.
TTGGTGGGTTGATGGCGTCGCTGGATGCCATCGAACTGCTTGCTGCCTTGCAACTGACCGAACAGCAAAAGCTGCTGCTCATCGAGAAACTAAAAGCGTTTCTCATTGTGTTGTTTCAGGTTGTCGATGCCGATGGCAAGAAGCGAAACAACGACATCCACCGCAAGATGATTCTCGCGATGGCAAACGACGGTACGGACTTTCCCTGGGAGGAGCGCTATGCCAAGTTCAAAGAACTACTGGACTCCAGCGCCATCAACCTCAAAATTTACGCCCACCCTGACCGCAAGGCGCTGCTTTCACCGCTAATGAAAAGGGCTGAGTTGGTCATGGCAGACTATGAAGAGTGGGTTGTATCGGGTGGGCAATCGATTAAGCTGGGCGAGTAGCAAGCAGTCAGTGCCGTTTCCAAGATTCCGTTTTCAGGCACTGGGCGGAAAGTCATGGACGAGAATATTCAAGAGTAAGCACAGGACGGTAGCGAAAGTAGTCCAACAATATTGAACACGGCTTCGCTCGATGGCCAACTCAGCTGATATCCCGCATCACAAAACCTGCTTTCAATCACCAATCGAAAGCAGGCTTTTACCCCGAAAAAAAAGCGGACCTCCGTCATCTTCCAGAGATCCGCTTCTGCACCCCAAACCACTCAATATCGAAGTTTTGCCTTACTTGAATTTCGACTGGGCGTCTGCCAGCCCGCTCTTGAGGTCGTCCCACAGCTTGTCGGCGGTGTTTTTCATGTCTTCCCAGGCGGCGCCGCTGGCCTTGCCGAGTTCACGCATTTTTTCGGCGGCGGCGTGTTGCTGGGCGCGCAGGGCGTGCAGTTCCTCCATGCGCCGGACTTTGAGGTCGGCGCTGACGTTGTCCATCTTGGCTTCCAGAAGCTGGACCTGTGCGCCCCATTCCTTCATTTGGGCGTCCATTTTTTCGGTGTAGGCGTTGTGTAGTTTCATGACTGGCTCCCGGTTCATTTGCTTGGCATAACGACGGTTTGGTTAACTACTTTCTTGACGCCCTGGACAGCGCCGGCCAGGGCCTGGATCTTGGCGTGGTTGTCTTGCGAGTCGACCGAGCCGCTCAGGGTCACGATGCCTTTGATGGTGTCGACACTGATTTGCAGCGATTTCAGGCCGGGTTCAGCAAAGATCGCACCTTTGACCTTGGTGGTGATTTCCGTGTCATCAAAGACCTGAGAGGTTTTTTCGCCTTGTTCACTCACTTTTTTTTCGACCTTGTCGACGGCGTCGCCGATCTTCTTGCCGGTGTCGGTGGCGGCCTGATCGATTTTCTTGCCGGCGTTTTCTGCCGGGCCGGGTTTGTCGCAGGCGCTGAGGCCGAGGCCGAGAAGGAGGGCGACGAGTAGCAGTTTGGCTTGGTTTTGCATCATTTGTTGATACTCCGGTGTGGTAGGACGGTTTTCAGATTTTGCCCAGCAGCAACAGCAGCAACAGCACCAGGACCAGCGCCCCGATGCCGCCACTGGGCCCGTAGCCCCAGCCCCGGCTATGGGGCCAGCTGGGTATTGCCCCGATCAGCATCAGGACCAGAACGATCAGA
This sequence comes from Azonexus sp., assembly GCA_030824535.1. Lineage (GTDB taxonomy): Bacteria > Pseudomonadota > Gammaproteobacteria > Burkholderiales > Rhodocyclaceae > Azonexus. Next base: position 1,561 of record JAVBXO010000266.1, read on the forward strand.
ACCAGGGTTCCCAAACTCATTTCATCTCTCCTGACCTGGGTTTATTCGCGGGACAGCATGAATTCATGCCGCTGTAGTCATCCTACTCAGGGGGGCGCAAGGGTCTGTACGCCAGCGCACAGACCCGGACTTGAGCGTGGTCGAGGATGCGGATAGAGGAAATGGCGAAGCCGACCCGGGGTTGTTTTCAGGCCGCTGCAGGCCGCTGTGTTCCTCGTTTCTTACCTATTTACAGCAATCAGGAGCCATCATGACTAGCGAAAAAACGACCCCGCCGAGTGCCAGCGACAGCACCAAGGAAACCTTTGTTCGGGATCTCAAGGGCATCGTTGGCAAGGCTGACCACTTGCTCAGGGACGCCGGCCACACGGTGGTCGAAGAAGTTTCGGCGACGCGTCAGGCCCTGTCTGAAAAAGCCTGTCAGGCCGCAAATTCGACCTACGAATACAGTTGCGCCAATCCCTGGCGCGTTGCGGCGATGGCCGTCACTGCCGGATTCATCCTCGGCGCCCTGATCAGCCGTCGTTAAAGCTGGCGAATATTGTTAGCGACCAGCTGGCAGCCAGGGGAGCATGCGATGAAAGATGCGGTGGTCGATGTTCTCCTCGTTGAAGACAATGCCGAGGAAGCTGCGCTGATCATGGGGGCGCTGGCCGGGGCTTTTCTTGTGCAGCGGGAAAGTTGCCTGGCGGACGCCATGGCCAGTCTGGAGAAAAAGCACTTCGCCGCGATCCTGCTTGATCTGAGTTTGCCCGATGCTGCGGTGAACCAGGTTTTTGAGCAGGTTTTCAAGGTCGCGGGCGATGCGGTCATTCTGGTGCTGTGTTCGGTTGAAGGCGAGGGCCGGGCGCTGCTGGCGGTGCAGAATGGTGCTGACGATTATTTCGTCAAGGAACAGGTCAACGCCCATTGGCTGCCCCGGACGCTGGGCTATTTGCTTGAGCGCAAAGCCTCACGGCTGGCGCTGCTACTCAGCGAGGCGCGTTTTCGGGCAATGAGCGACGCGTCGCCGCTGGGCATTTTTGTCGCCGATGCCAGTGGTAACTGCCTTTACAGCAATGCGGCCTACCACCGCATATCCGGCTTCAATCTGGAACAGACGCTGGGTACCCACTGGAGCCTGGCTATTCATCCCGAGGATCGCGAACGCGTGTTGCAGGAGTGGCAGGCGGCCGTGCTGGCCCAGAGCAGCTTCCAGTCAGAAGCACGTTTTCTGCGGGTGGGCAGCGCTACGGTCTGGACCCGTTTGAATGCGGCGGCGATGAATGAGGGCGGGCAATTGCGTGGTTACGTGCTGACCGTCGAGGATGTCAGCGAACGCAAGGCCGTGGAAAACTCTTTGTTCGAGGAGAAAGAGCGTGCTCAGGTGACGCTCAACTCCATCGGTGATGCGGTGTTGACGACTACTTTGCGGGGGGCCGTGAGCTATCTCAATCCGGTCGCCGAAAAAATGACCGGCTGGTCATGGGAAAACGCCAAGGGTCGCCCCTTGGCGGAGGTTTTGACGATCATCGATGGCGGAACTCGCGAGATTGCGATGAATCCGGCCGAACAGGCGATCAGCGGCAATCACACGGTGGCGCTGGCGCCGAACAGCATGCTGCGGCGTCGCGATGGTGTGGAAACGGCGATTGAGGATTCGACCTCGCCGATTCACGACCACGATGGGCTGGTTGCCGGCGCCGTCATTGTCTTTCGCGATGTCAGTGCCGCAAGGGCCATGGCGCTGAAAATGGCCCATTTGGCCCAGCATGATTTCCTGACGGGTTTGCCTAACCGGGCGCTACTGAGCGAGCGTCTTTCGTGGGCAATCGCTCAGGCGCGCAGGCATTCCCGACGTATCGCGCTGCTGTTTTTCGACCTTGACTACTTCAAGCAGATCAACGATTCACTGGGCCATGCCATCGGTGACAAGTTGTTGCAACTGGTGGCGACGCGCCTGCAGGGGTGTATTCGGGATACCGATACGCTGTGCCGCCAGGGCGGCGATGAGTTCGTGATCCTGCTGGCTGAAATCGATCAAGCCCAGGATGCGATGCCTTTTGCCGAAAAGCTGCTGGCGACCTTTGCCGAGCCTTGTGTGGTCGACGGAAACAAGCTGCTGCTTACCCTGAGTATCGGCATCGGCATTTACCCGGATGATGGACAAGACGCCGATAGCGTGATGAAGAGTGCCGATACGGCGATGTATTACGCCAAGGCCAATGGCCGGAATAATTTCCAGTTTTTTACGCCAGCGATGAACGCCAGGGTCGTTCAGCACCAGCAAGTCGAGGGCCGGCTGCGCCGTGCGCTGGACAAAGCCGAGTTCATGCTTGATTACCAGCCCCGGATCGATCTGGCTTCCGGGCTGATGGTCGCTTGTGAAGCCGGGATTCGCTGGCAGGATCCGGCGCAGGGCCTGATTGATCCGCAGCTGTTCATGCCGATTGCCGAAGAGTCCGGTTTGATCGTGCCGATCGGCAACTGGCGGCGGCGCGAAGTTTGTCGCCAGATCAGGGCCTGGCTGGATGCCGGCTGGCTGTTGCTGCCTGTGGTGGTCAAAATTTTCACGCTGGAATTTCGCCACAAGAACTTCCTCGATGGCCTGGCGCTGATGCTGAAGGAATTCGCGATACCGCCCGGCAGTCTGGCGCTGGAAGTCAGTGAAAGTGTCCTGATGCACGATGCCGAACTCTCGGCATCGACATTGGCGTCGCTCAAGGATATGGGCATACAACTGGCGCTCGCCGACTTTGGCATGGGCTGTTCGAGTCTGAGGGATCTCAAGCGCTTTGCCATTCCTTCACTGAAGATTGATCCCTCATTCGTGCGCGAAATTGCCATCAATGCTGATGATAAAGACATGCTCGCTGCCATGGTCGGCATGGGTAAAAGTCTCAAGTGTCAGGTAGTCGCCGATGGCGTCGAAACCCCGGAGCAACGGGCCTTGTTGCGCAACATGCAATGCGACCAGGGGCAGGGGCCGTTGTTCGGTGCCCCTCTGCTGGCCGAGACGTTTTCGCACTTGCTGCTTAAGCCCTGATCAGCAACGAACATCACCAGACAGCAGGAGAAGAAAATGCAGCTACTTACCATCGTCGGGATTCTGATTGCGGCCTTCAGCGTCGCTTTTGCGTTGCAAAACAATGTTCCTACGGTTGTGGATTTCATGTTTTGGCGCTTCGAAAGTTCCTTGGCCATCGTGCTTTTGATAACACTGGCGTTCGGCGGCTTTATTGTGTCGCTGGTTGCGACACCTGCCACGCTGCGGCGGCAATGGGCAACAACCCGGCTGAACAAGCATATTGCCGAGCTGGAAAAATCCTGTAGTGCGCAGAAAGAAATCATCGCCGATCTGGAGAGGCAGATCCCGGTGGTCGATCAGGAATCAGGGGGCTCCCGTCCTTATGTAGGCCTCAAGAGAATCTTCGGCAGCACCGGCCGCGACGACAGTGAAAAAGGAAATCTCCCTCCCAAGGTTTAGGAAGGGGATAGCAGCTCAAGGCCGATTTTTCTCTCAATCCCGGCACCGGCATGACGCGTAGCTACACGGCCGCAGCCTGCGTCAAACGCAATATGCCGACAAGTCAGAGCGCCGATCTGCGGTGACAGCGGAGTATGTGTGCCAGCACACTGACGCTAGGCAGCCGGCTGATTAAGCTGATTTTGAGGCGTCGCAGCTCGCTATCTGGGAACGGTGCCGGAGTCAGTAAATCCTTTGGCCCATATCCCGAGAGGCAATCATGAAACAGTTCAACAAGTATCTATCAGCAGTATTCCTCGCCGCCACGTTGCTCACTGCTGCGGGTTGCGCATCGACCTCGAAGCAGGAAGGCACTGGCGAATACGTCGATGACGTGATGATTACCAGCAAGGTCAAGGCCGCCATCTTTGGTGAAGCAACGCTGAAGTCCGCTGAAATCAATGTCGAAACCTTCAAGGGCGTCGTGCAGTTGAGCGGATTTGTCAGTAGCCAGGCGGCTATCAACAAGGCGGTTGAGTTGACCCGTGCCGTTTCCGGTGTGCGTTCGGTCAAAAACGACATGCGTATCAAGTAGGCGCTGAGCTGACCGCGAGTGTTTGCTGGTGAAACAGCCGGCGCTCGCAGGAGGGTCGTCTCACGCGGTCTGCACTGCTGCGTGAGATTTTTAATTTTTGCAAAGGCCATTCAATTTGAACGCCAGATCGCGGTTATTCGAGCTGTTTCGTCGTTTTATGGCCTTGGTTGGCGAAGCAGATTGGCCAAAAGGCGCGGCAATAGACGAGGCGCCTTTGCGCGCGGCGCTCTACAGTGCCGATCAGATGGCGCAGCATGGCAAGGCGCTGGCAGCAACGCACCGTCTTGCTTCCGGACGCTGTATTGATGATCGGCTGCTGGATCGTCTGGCGGCCAATGAAAAAGCCCTGCTCGGCGTCTGCCGGCAACTGAGCACCGACAAACGGCGGATGACGCCGGCCGGGGAATGGCTGCTCGATAATTTTTATCTGATCGAAGAACAGATCAGCACCGCCAAGCGCCATTTGCCCAAGGGCTATAGCCACGAACTGCCGCGTCTGGCCGGCGGGCCATCGGCCGGGCTGCCACGGGTGTACGACATTGCGCTGGAAACGGTGGCGCACGGCGACGGGCGCGTCGATCCGGAAACCCTGAGTCGCTTTGTCGCGGCCTATCAAAGCGTCAGCGACTTGCAACTGGGGGAACTGTGGGCGATACCGATCATGCTGCGCCTGGCGGTGATCGAGAATCTGCGCCGGGTCGCAGTGCGCATTGCCGCCGGCTGGGACGAGCGCAATCTCGCCGAAACCTGGGCCAAACGCATGAGCGAGGCGGCCGAGCTAGACCCGAAGAGCCTGATTCTGGTCATTGCCGACATGGCGCGTTCGCAGCCGCCGATGGTCAGCGCCTTCGTTGCTGAACTCGCCCGCTTGCTGCAGGGGCGGGGCTCGGCGCTGGCCTTGCCGCTGACCTGGATCGAGCAACATCTGGCCGAAGCGAATTTGACCATCACCCAGATGGTCCAGCTGGAAAACCAGTTGCAGGCCGCCGACCAGGTGTCGATCAGCAACAGCATCGGCAGTCTGCGCATCATTGGTGCCATCGACTGGCAAAAATTCGTTGAAACGCAAAGCATTGTCGAACAAACGCTCAGGGCCGACCCGGACGGGGTTTATGGGGCGATGGATTTTGCCACCCGTGACCGTTACCGGCATGCCACGGAAGCGCTGGCCAAACAGTCTGGCCAAACCGAAAGGGCGGTGGCCGCCAAGGCCATCGAGCTGGCGCGCGATACCGCGAAACGCGGCGCGATGCGGCACGTTGGTTTTTACCTGATCGGCGATGGCCTGACGACGCTGGAAAAACTGATCGGCGCCCGCCATACGCTGGCACATCGACTGGCGCGTACGGCAAAGCGTTTTCCGCTGACGATTTACCTCGGCGGTATTGTCGTGATCGCTGGCGGGCTGACCAGCAGCCTGGTCAGCCGGGCGCTGAATGCCGGTCTGCCGGCCTGGGCGATCATTCCGCTCGGCCTGCTCGGGCTGCTGGCAACCAGCCAGCTGGCAGTGGCGCTGGTGAACTGGTCGGTCAGCTTGCTGGTGCCGACGCATGCCTTGCCGAAAATGGACTTTTCCAAGGGCATTCCCGGCGACTCTCGCACGCTGGTCGTCGTGCCGACCATGCTCAGCAGCATTGCTGGCATCGATAGCCTGATCGAAGGGCTGGAAGTGCGCTTCCTGGCCAATCGTGATTCCAGCCTGCACTTTGCGCTGTTGAGCGATTTTCTCGATGCCACCGAGGAAAACTTGCCGGAGGATGCGGCATTGCTGCGTCTGGCCAGCGAAAAAATCACTGAACTGAATTTGAAATATCGCCCAAAAACGGCGTCCACCGCAGCAGCGCTGTTTTTCCTCTTCCATCGCCCGCGCCACTGGAATGCCCGTGAGCAGGTCTGGATGGGGCGTGAGCGCAAGCGCGGCAAGCTGGCCGATTTGAATGCCTTGCTGCTCAATGGCCTGCGCGATGGTTTTTCGCTGATCGTTGGCGACACGGCGGCGCTGGCCGGGGTGCGCTACGTCATTACCCTCGATACCGATACCCAGTTGCCGCGCGATGCGGCGCGGCAGTTTGTTGGCGCCATGGCGCATCCGCTGAATCGTCCGGTTTTTGATGAAACACGCCAACGCGTGGTCAGCGGCTACGGCATCCTGCAGCCCCGGGTGGCCGTCAGCCTGCCCGGCAGCAACCGCTCGCGCCTGGCCCGGCTTTATGGTGGCGAACCGGGCATTGATCCCTATACCCGCGCCGTGGCCGACGTTTACCAGGATGTTTTTGGCGAAGGTTCGTTCATTGGCAAGGGGATTTACGACCTTGAGGCCTTTGAGCGGGCGCTGGGCGGCTGTTTTCCGGAAAATCGCATTCTCAGCCATGACCTGCTTGAAGGCTGTTACGCCCGTGCCGGGCTGCTGAGCAATGTTCAGTTGTTCGAAGATTGCCCGGCCAGCTACCGGGCCGATGTCATCCGCCGTCATCGCTGGATGCGCGGCGACTGGCAACTGGCTGGCTGGCTGTTTCGCCAGGTGCCGGGCGAGGGCTTGTGCCAGCGCTCCAATCCGCTATCGGGGCTGTCGCAGTGGAAATTGATCGACAACCTGCGCCGCAGTCTGGTGCCGACCGCCATGACCGTGCTGCTGATCCTCGGCTGGACGGTACTGGCGGCAGCGCCGTGGTGGACGCTGTCGATCCTCGGCATCATGATCGTGCCGCCGATTTTTGCCGCCTTGTACGAACTTTGCCGCAAGCCCGAAGAAGTCCTGCTGCGTCAGCATCTGGCGGCAGTGGCCAGCTCGTTCTGGCGGCATGGCAAGCAACTGGCTTTCGAGCTGGCCTGTCTGCCTTATGAAGCATTTTTCAGTCTCGACGCCATTTTCCGCACCAGCTGGCGTTTGCTGGTGTCGCATCGCCAGTTGCTCGAGTGGAATCCGTCGAGCGAGGTTGAGCGGCAGTTTTCCGGGGCGCAGCAGGGTAGCCCGGCGGTTTATCTGGGGACGATGTGGATCGGGCCTTTGCTGGCCGCTGCGCTGATTCTCGGACTGCTGCTGGTCAACCCGCTGCTGCTGGCGCTGGCTGGCCCGGTACTGCTGCTGTGGCTGGCATCGCCGTTGATCGCCAGCTGGATCAGTCGCCCGCTGGCCTCCCGCCAGGCCCAGTTGACGGTCGAGCAAGGCTTTTTCCTGCGCCGCATTGCCCGCCGCACCTGGCACTTTTTCGAGCGTTTCGTTGGCCCGGAGGACCATTGGCTGCCCCCGGACAACTACCAGGAATACCGCATCGCGGCCACCGCCCACCGTACTTCGCCGACCAATATGGGGCTGGCCTTGCTGGCCAATCTGACGGCCTGGGATTTTGGCTATGTCCCGGCCGCGACGCTGCTGCATCGCACCGGCAAGACACTGGCGACGATGGGTGGTCTGGTGCGTTATCGCGGCCACTTTTACAACTGGTACGACACCCTGACCCTGCAGCCGCTGCCTTTGCTGTATGTATCGACGGTCGATAGCGGCAACCTGGCTGGCCACCTGCTGACCCTGCGCGCCGGCCTGCTTGAGCTGCACGACGCGCCCATCCTGCCGGTGCATTTGTTCGCCGGCCTGAACGATACCTTTGGACTGATCAGCGAAAGTGCTACTGCGCCGCTGGCCGGGACGCTGGCAGCCTTGCGCAAGGTGCTTGAGGCGGCGCTTGCCGAGCCCCCCGTGACCATTCTGGCGACTTACCGGGCGCTTTTGCTGCTCGGCAAGGGGGCCGACGATCTGTTGGTCGACCTCGGCGTCAATTCTGCGGTGAACCCCGAAAAACCGGCAGAAACCGAGGCCGAGGAATGGGCGCGCGTGTTGTTCCGGCAAGTCGCCGAGCTGCGCGCCGATCTCGAATTGCTGGCGCCGTGGCTGCTGCTGTTGCCGCCGCCAAATGGCCTGGAAATCTTTGCCCGGATTGCCAACGAGGCCAAGTTGCACAGTTTGCGCGAGCTGGCGCGGCTGGCAACCGAACGCTGCCCGGACATCGAGCAGCAACTGGCGATGGATTTGACTGCCGAACAACGCGCCTGGCTGCTTGAGCTGTCAGCGGCGATTGTTGCGGCGGGCGAGGTCGCCGAGCAAAGAATGGCGTTGATCGAGGAGCTGGCACTGATCGCCGGCGAGATGGCGGAGATGGACTACAGCTTCCTCTTCGACAAGGCGCGGCATTTGCTGACCATTGGTTACAACGTTGGCGAGCGGCGGGCCGATACCAGTTATTACGATCTGCTCGCTTCCGAAGCCCGGCTGTGCAATTTTGTCGCCATTGCCCAGGGCGAATTGCCGCAGGAGAGCTGGTTCTCGCTTGGCCGACTGCTGACCAGCACCGGCGGCGAGCCGGCGCTGCTGTCGTGGAGCGGCTCGATGTTCGAGTACCTGATGCCGCTGCTGGTCATGCCCAATTACGACAACACCCTGCTCGACCAGACCTGCAAGGCAGCCGTCGCCCGGCAGATCGAATACGGCAAGCAACGCGGCGTGCCGTGGGGGGTTTCCGAATCGGGCTACAACTCGGTCGATCAGCATCTGAATTATCAATACCGTGCTTTCGGCGTGCCGGGGCTGGGGCTCAAGCGTG
>JAVBXO010000264.1 GCA_030824535.1 Azonexus sp.
CCGGGGAAAAGCTTTGCCCGGCCCGCTGGCGTAGGGCAAAGCAGCCCCGCCAGGATCGTGATGTGCGGAGGCCCAGCCTTAATTACTACCCAGTTTTTGCCAGAGACTTTCGAGCGTTGCCAGCAATAACGGTGAACTGTTGACCGGATAATTGGCGAACAGGGCAATGATCAGTCGCTGGTCAAAGTCGATATACAGGCTGTCGCCCTGATTGCCGATCAGCGCAATGCGATTGGCCTTGCCGCCGAGATGGACGAAGCCGTAACGCTGGCTGCTGCCTTTGCTCATGCCGGGGATAGTGCTGTTGCGGGAGCCAGCCGAACTGCTCAAGGCTTCGATAAACCAGTTGGGAATGCGGCTGCGGCTGCTGCGGGCATCGAGCAGGATCTGACCGAGTTTGGCGAAATCGCGCAAGCTCATGCCCAGCCCCGAGGCCAGCTCATTGCCCTGGGGGTCGCGCAACCAGAGGATGGATTGTTCCGGGGGATGGCGAGCAAGCAGTTGTTCGCAAAAAATCCGGGCGAGCGGCTGGCCGTAGCTGGCCGAAAGCAGCCAGGCGAGCAGCTCGTCTTCCGGATTGCCTTCGGCAGCAGGCTGAGGGAGGCTGTTGAGACTGACTTGCTCCCAACGACCGTTGGTGCTTAGCCAGCGACGGATGTCGCCTTGCGCGGATGGGGCACTCCAGCCGGTATTCTGCAACCATTCGCTCTTTTCCGCTGGGCTCCAGTCATAGGCTTCACCCTGTTCCAGCAGGCGCTGCACCGAGAGCTTGCGCAAGGCATTGGCGCTGGAGAGCGCAGGGATGCTGCGGCTGACCGACTTGTCGGCAGAAAGTTTGCCCTGGCCTATGGCAATGGCCCCCAGCAGGTTCAGCACGGGACGGGTGGCGGTACGCAGCAGGCGCGGCGTATCGACTTGCAGGCCGTGACGGTAGCGTTCGGTCAGCAGTTGACCATTGCGCATGATGAGCAGGCCAGCGGCCTGCAGACGGCTGTCGAGCACAAAGCCGATGTCGCGTTGGCGATTGTCGGTCGGGTCGGTGAGCATCAATGCGTCGACGCTGTTGCTCGGCGTGGCCGGGCGTTTGACCTCGCTGCCAGGAGGAAGGCTGCTGGCCGGCATGAAAACCGGGCCGGCGAGCAGGCCGGCAGAGCGATTCTCGGCGTTCAGCCAGTTGCTCTTGTCGATCCATTGCCCCAGCTTCTGTTCGCCCGGCGGCAGCGGGGTGAAATCGCAAGCCTTGCCAGCGGCCAGGGCACCTGCGCAATAAAGGGTCAGACAGGCCGTCTTCAGTATCCGGGAAATCATCATGAACTCTTGCTGGAGGGCATTGGGGAAGCTTGCAGCAGACGCTCGCTGGTCATCCGCACGACGTCATTGAGGTTGCTGTGCTGAGCGTGTCCGGCGCGTAGCCAGGCCGCATCACTGCGATTGTCAGCGATTTCCTGGCGCAAGCTTTCGAGCCAGTGATCGCAGCCCAGTTCGCGGGCATCGTCGCGCAGTGTTTCGAGCAAATCGACCAGGGTGTTGCGCAAGTTTGACTGGTTAAGCGCCAGCGGGTCCGAGATATGGGCAGCCAGACCATAACGGCAGGCCTGGAATTTGTTGTAACGGGCAACATGCGCTTGCCGGGCGGTATCGAGTGCTGGTCGGGTGCGTAGCAGCCAGCGGCTTAGCGATTGCGCCAGGGCAGCCAGCGAGCTGGCCTTGGCAATGTCGAGCGGGGTGTCGCAGACGCGGATTTCAACGGTACCGAATTCCGGCTTGGGGCGGACATCCCAGTACAGATCCTTGATGCTCTGGGCGATGCCGCAGGCCTGGAGAAAGGCAAAGTGCTCGGTAAATGCTTGCCAGTCGTTGAGCGGCGGGCATTGGCCACTCAGCGGAAAGGCCGAAACGGCATTGAGTCGGGCTGATTGGAAAAAGCTGTCTACGCCGTCAACAAAAGGCGAGGAGGCCGACAGCGCAACAAACGCCGGGACATAGACGCCGAGGGCCTGGGTCAGCCAGATCGCATCGTCGGCATTGGTGCAGCCAACATGAATGTGCTGGCCGAAGACGGTGAATTGTTTGGCCAGGTAGCCATAGCGCTGATACAGGCTGTCAAAGCGTTCGCCGGGGCAGATGCGGCGTTCCGGCCAGTGATGGAAAGGATGCGTGCCACCGCCGCAAAGGCCGATGTTGTTGCTCTGACAATGACTCTTCAGCGTCGCACGCAAGCCTTCGAGATCAGCAGCGATGCCATCGACAGTGGTCTGTGGCTGGGTGCTGACCTCGATCATGCTTTCAGTAATTTCCAGCTTGATTTCGCCATATTTGCCATCGTATTTCAGGCTGTCGAGCAGGTCGGTCGCGCCGCGTGTGAGATCGAAATCGCGCAGTGAGACCAGTTGCAATTCCAGTTCGACGCCGAGCGACAGGGCAGCGCTGTCGCGAAAATCTTCCAGTGCTTTGCTGTTCATGCGATGCCTCCTGAAGTTTTGCCATCGTTGGCACATTCGCCGGCGCGAATGAGCGCCAGACGACACAGCGCAGGGCCGGCCAGTTCCATGAGGGCGGCGGCAAACAGCGGCAGCGTCAAGGCGGAACGTCCGACTTCCGGGTAGAGCGCGGCGATTTCATAAACCATGAATACGGCAGTGGCCGAGAGCGGCTGGATGCCCACGCCGACCAGCAGACGCTTGTCCGGCGCGAGACTGCCGCCGCTCCAGAAGAGCGCGCCAATCTTGGCGGCGGCGCGGACCACCAGCAGGCCGAGCGCCTGCATGCCGCTCAACCAGCCAAATTCCTGCCAGGGCAGAGAAGCGCCAATGATGACAAAGAGCACGATGGCCAGCAGCCAGTGACCTTCAGGTAGTTCGGTGTAGCGCAGACTTTGGTGATGGTCGCGGGCTGCCAGCAAAACCCCCGTCAGGAATAGGGTCAGGAAGACCGGGACGGCCAGCATGCGGGCAATGCCGACGGCCAGCATGGCGCAGGCGATGAGAATGAAAACCTGAGCCAGCGAGCGCTTGGGCAGCGAGCGGGAGATAAAGAGCGCCAGCCCGGAGCAGGCCAGGGCCAGCAGGAAGGCGCCGCCGGCGACCCACAGCGGGTGGGCAAGGGCGTTAAGCCAGTCGGCGCTGTGCTCCGCGTGAACGATGCCCAGAACGATGGCAAAGGCGATGAAAGAGGCTGCCGAACTGATGGCGGTATGCAGGATGATGCGCTCGGTGACCTGCCCCTGGGCCTTGAGTTCCTCAATGGTCAGCAGCACCACAGCGGGTGCTGAGGCCATGGTGACGGCGGCAGTGGCGGCCGCCCAGGCCGGTGAAAGACCGACGACGGCATAGGCGAAAAGGAAGATCAGATTGAAGGACAGGCCAATGTCGGCCAGCGTACTGCGCAGCAGCTGCGGATTGCGCCGCAGCCAGCCGAGGTCAAGGCGGCGTCCGACTTCCAGCATCAGCAAACCGAGCGCGGCATCGGCAATCGGTCGCGCCTGGGCCAGCGCTTCGACGTCGATCCAGCCGAGCAACGACGGGCCGAAGACGATCCCGGCAATGACATAGCCGATGACTTTGGGCCAACCAGCATGCTTGTGCAGCCATTCGCCGATCAGTAGTCCGAGGACCAGCAGCAGGCTGAAGAGCGCCAGCGAGTCGATGCTGTCGGGAAAGGGCGGCAGGAAAAACAGGCGGTCCAGCAGGCTTTCCCAGAGCGTGCGCAAGGTAGTCAGCAGGGAATTTGGCATGGCAACTCCAAAGTTGCGGTCGACGGCATAAAAAGCCCGAAAATCACCAGCGTCGACCGCGCGCGATGCTCAGGAACTCATCAAGGATTGGTGTGCAGTCAAGTAAATGCGAGTTGCCGGGCGGATGGAATTCCGGATGCCACTGCAGGCCGACGACATAAGATTTGCCCTCAAGGCGGATGGCTTCGATCAGGCCGTCGCCCGGGCTGCGCGCCTCGACGCGCAGCCCGCGGCCGAGGGCTTTGACGGCCTGGTGATGAATCGAGACGACGCCGCCGCCGTTAATGGCCGGGTAGAGCCGGGCAAGGCTGGAACCGCTTTCCCACTCGACCTGATGGCAAAATTTGTCGTAATCGTCGTGCAGATGGGTCGTGGCGTTCTCGTATTGGCTGGGAATGTCCTGGTACAGCGTGCCGCCCAGGGCAACATTGATCAACTGCGCACCGCGACAGATGCCGAGCACCGGTTTGCCGGCTTCCATGAACTCGTGCAGGAGTTCCATCTCGTAGGTATCGCGCAGGCGGTCGCCGCGCCAGTCGTGGTGCAGGGGTTCTTCGCCGTAGGACTGCGGACTGATGTCGGCGCCGCCCTGGAGAACCAGTCCATCGAGGTATTGCGGGTAGTCGGAGAGGCGGATACTACTGCGGTGCACCATGCCGTCGCCGCTGACCGAGGGAATCATCAGTACCATGACCTCACGCGACATGACCCAGTGGGCGACCGACTGTTCCAGATATTGCAGCGACTTGGACTGCAGGCCGGTGGCGCCGGGCTGGGGGTGGTAGATTCGGGCCGACAGCCCGATCCGCAGGGGGCGTTTGCTCATGATCCTTCTCCAGTCGAGGGGAGGTGTGTGCGTTCCCGGCAGGGTGCTCGCGTTTTGCCGGATCCGGTGATCGCCAGCCGGCTGGTCAATGGTCCAAGCAACTGCATCAACCAGATGGTAGCGAGCAGCATGCCTACCAGCCGGCTATCAAGGCCGGTGTACTGGGTCTGAAGCTTGCTCAGCAGGATCAGGGCAACGCTGGACATCGCCTGCAGCCCGAGTGTGCCTTTCAGTCCTTCCTGCAAGCTCAGCCCCGAGCGGCCGCGTAGTAGCCATAATCCGGCAAACTGCCCGAGGAGACGCAGGAATACGATCAGCAGCGCTTCCGGCCAATAGTCGCGGAACCAGGACAGATCCAGGGCGGCGCCGGCAATCAGGAAAGTGATCAGCAACAGAAACTGCGTATCGCTGGAGATGCTGCTGGCGACAAGCTTGTCTTCATAATCGATGGCGCGAACCAGCAGGCCGAACAGCAACATCGGCAACATCACCGGGACGGCCAGATAACTCGCCATGCCCACCCCCAGGATGATGGTGCCAAGAACCAGCAAGTGCTGCTGCATCGGGTTGTCATTCAGCCATTCGGCGCCCATCAGCACGATGCCGGCACAGGCACCGCCCAGGATCAGTGCGCCAAAAAGGCTGGCGGCTGATGCGCTGATCCGGGCCAGCAGGCTCAGGCTCTCGATGTCATTGAGAAAAGGAGTGGTCAGCGCTATCAAGGCAAAGGCCAGCAGGCAATTGATGACGACCAATGTGTAAACCAGTTCCTTGTGCGCTGCGTGCGCATCGACTTCGCTGTCGGTGGCAATGGTGATGGCCGGCGAGGCGGCCAGGCACAGGGCAGCGGAAAACAGGGCCGGACCGAATGAAAAACCCAGATGATGAAACAGCAATAGCAGCAGCAGACCACCCCCGACTGCTGCGGCCAGGCCCTGGCGAAGACGGCACAGGGCATGGGCAAGATCGCAGCGGGGAACGCGGTAACCGAGTTCGAAGAGGATCAGGCCAAGCGCCAGATTGACCAGCAGCGGGTTTTGATCGATTTCCTGCACGGATAGCACGGAGAAACCGCCTTGCCCCATCAGGAAGCCAAACAGCACATAGGCAGTGGCGCGCGGCAGGCCAATGAAACGCTTGGCAATCTCGCCGCAAGTCAGTCCGCCCAGAAGTAACAGACCAATGACTTGAATCGAGTTGAACATGGAAAGCAGGGGAAAACCCCGTGTCCTCGTCAGGAAGGAGGCTTATTAGACAATACAAATAGTTTGTATTGCAATATAACTTTCATGCGCATGGATCTGTTCGATACCTTAGTTGAATGGCAATATATCGCTTAATCTGCCAAGTAAGTGATCATTTTTTTGAGTTTTCATGTTTTTTTGGTGATTTGAGATCAAGGCTTAGGCAAAAAACTACATTTGTTACCAACATTAATGTAGATTGCTCGGTTTGGTCAGTTGAGTATTTGCCAGATGCGTTTCTTTTTGTTGGCGACTCCGCTTCTGCTGCTGGCAGCCTGTGCCGTGCAAGCGCCGGTGACAACCAGTCAGGCGCCAGAGTCCGTGGCGCAAAGTCTGAGTTTGCGGCTGGCGGATCACCCCGGCGCTGCCGAGGGAATTGTTGCGCCCCCCAGGAGTGCCGAGGAAGACTTCATTGCTGCGGTCGACCCGGCCAGCAACGTGTTTTTCAGGTTTGGCGACTGCGAAATCGACCGTGCAGGAAGCGAGCTGCTGCGCAGCCACGCCGAGCGCCTGAAGGCCGATGAAAAGTTGCAGGTGACCCTGGTGGGGCACACCGACGACCTGGGTAGCCGGGCTTATAACATTGCCATTGCTGATCGGCGGCTCAAGGCGGTCTACCGACTTTTGCGTAAGCATGGGGTTGCGCAGTCACAGATACGCCTTTACAGCGCCGGCGTGGAAAAGGACACGCTGTCCTGTCATAGCGAAGCCTGCCACCGCCTGATGCGCCGGGTCGAGCTAATCTATGCCGGCAATTCCTGAGGCTTGTCGCGCGCTTGCTCATGGCGGGTTTGCTGAGCGTTTTTCCGCTTGCGGCAGCCAGTTCATTGCCAGGGTTTGATACAGCTCGGGGCTGATGCGGGCGCTGACCAGCCTGGCCAGAAACGAGACGGCGATCAGGCTGATGACCATTTCGTGACCATCGATCATCTCCATGACAATGATCGCCGCAGTAATCGGTGATTGCGTCACCGCAGCCAGAAAGCCGGCCATGAAAATGGCCATCACCGCGCCATTGCCGGCCATGCCCAGTAGTTCTCCCAGCGACGAACCAAGGGCTCCGCCCACGGCGAGCGAGGGCGCAAAGATGCCACCGGGAATGCCCGAGTAGTAGCTGATCAGCGTCGCCAGATAACGACTCAGCGCCGCGTGCCAGGGGAGGGTGATCTGGCCGCTGACGGCTTGTTCGGTGACGACATAGCCGCTGCCAAATGACAGCCCGCCGCTCAGCCAGCCGATTGCCGCCACCAGCAGGCCGCAGGCGCCGGCGAAAAGGACGGGGCGCCGCCGACGCCAGGCCCACAGGGCAAAATCCGGCTGGTTTTGCGGCAACAGCATCAGGTAGCTGAACAAGCCTCCCAGAAGGCCACAGACCACGCCGCTGACCAGCACCGGAATCACCGCCGAACCATCCTGGGGAAGCACCTTCAGGTTGCCAAAATAGTTGTAATTGCCCAACAGGGCGATGGCCACCATCCCGGAGAGGATGATGGTGCTGATCAGCACGCCGCTGGTGCGGGTTTCAAGCCGTTTGCCGAGCTCTTCAATGGCAAAGACGATGCCGGCCAATGGGGTGTTGAAGGCG
The DNA here is from genome assembly GCA_030824535.1 of Azonexus sp. Taxonomy (GTDB): domain Bacteria; phylum Pseudomonadota; class Gammaproteobacteria; order Burkholderiales; family Rhodocyclaceae; genus Azonexus. Next base: position 7,389 of record JAVBXO010000264.1, read on the forward strand.
GCGGCAATGCCGGCTGCGCCGCCAGCCAGGATCAGGTCCGACGAGCGCAAGGCGCGGGTATGCGGCAGCCAGCGATGTGCCGCATGCAGAATTGAGGCAGCAATTTGCACCGACGGTCCTTCCCGCCCGGACGAAAAGCCCCCCAGCAACGCCAGGGAGCCGACAAAAACCTTGCCGCAGGCAAGGCGCAGCGACAGCAGGCCTTTGACATCGTGGCCGGCAGCCGCCAGACGCCGTGCCGCAATGACCTGCGGAATGCCGCTACCCTGGGCGCCGGGAAAATAGGTCTGGGTCAGCCAGACGGCCAGCATGCCAACCAGCGGCGCCAGAATGAATGGCAGCCAGGGATGCTCGTTGCTCAGCATAAAGAACAGGCCCAGCGCCGTTTCGGCCAGTTTGGCAAAACCCACGACGACCAGGCCGGCGAACAAGGCAGCCAGCCATAGCGTCAGACGGGTGCGCCAGCGAAAGCTGTTGAGCAGGGTATGCAGCTTGAGGAGGTTGCGGTTCATTTTTCTGGGCGCCGTTTCATGGAGTCCCTACTGGGCCGGGTAAAGCGCGGGGATGGGGTTGTCAGGCCAGGGCGAGGGCAAAGGCGGCGAGTCAAGGCCGTAGATTTGCTGGGGCGGTGTTGCACTGGAAGAGAGTTCTGCAACGGGGGCAAATAGCGCGTCCCTGGCCAGATCGAGCTGATCCTGGGCATTGCTCTGATTGCCGCTGAAACCGAAGACAAACCCCGGCGCAGTGCCGTCTAGGCTGCGGCCGAATCCGCTATGGCAGGAAGTCATTTTCCAGGCCAGCTTGAGTTCGCGGGCATCGCTGCACAAAAGCTTGCCGGTACCGGAAATATTGCTGCAGTCACTGGCGGCCAGGGGTAGATCCTTGGGGAGAAGCCCCCGTAGTTCACAGCTATGGTTCTTGTTGGCAAGGCGCAGGCGCAATTCCGGGTCGCTCAGGCTGGGAGCAAAGATCCGTTTGATGAAGGGCTGGTTTTCTTCAAGGAAACGGGCCACAAAAACAGCACGTATCTCGCTTTCCTGGCAGGCTGTCAGCAACGCGGCGACGGCAAAAAGAGGGAAACATCGAGAAAATGCGAGCAATCCTGCGAAAACTGCTGACTTAGAGTAGGGCGGCGTCACTCGGGTGCGAGAAAGGATGCGATTACGCCTTGTCAGGCAGGATTTTCAGGTGGTAAAAGTGCAGTCAATCCATTGCAAGCCAGTAAGCATTGCTCACAATATTGGCTTTAAACAACATTGGATGCAAATATAATTTACCACCTGATTTTACGCAAGAAAGCACTCAGTGGACCTGCCTGGCCAAAATCTGCAACTGGAAGTTTTACAACAATTCCGCGTGATCTACGGAAGCATGCGACAGTATTTTCGTGAACTCGAAGAGCGCTGCGGCCTGCCTGGCTCGCAGACCTGGGTGCTGCAGGAAGTGGCACATACGCCACAAATCGGCATCACCGAACTTGCGGGGCGCCTAGGCATCCATCAATCAACCTGTAGTAGCCTGGTCGATAAATTGGTTGCCAAAGCTTATCTGCTCAAGAAAAAAGATAGTAACGACCAGCGCCGCATTGGCCTGCTGCTGACCGAGCTCGGTATGGAGATCATCGGAAAACTCCCCGGACCGGCAGAAGGGGTGTTACCCAGGGCGCTGGCCGACATTCCTCTGGTTGCCCTGAAAACATTGAATATCAATCTTGACGAGTTGATACAACACTTGCCGGGACGGGATGAGCTGTACGCCACGACGCCACTGTCCGAGATCGTCAGCGATCAAGGGCCGTCGCTCTCAGCTTCCCAGCGCGCGCAATCCGAGTAATACCGCCATGCCGCCGATGAAGGGCAGCCAGGGATTTTTCCAGTAGCTGGCGCACAGCGCGGCGGCGATGGCGCCGGCAAGTTTGGGGTTGATGGCGTCGATTTCGCCACCGACGAGCAGGATGTCAGGGACCACGATGGCCGCCAGCGCCGCCGCCGGGGCGTAGCGCAGCGCCCGTTGCAAGGTCGCGGGCAGGGTGAAGCGGTTGCCGAGGACGATGAAACTGGCGCGCGGCAGCGTCGTCGCCAGGCCAATCAGCAGGAAGGTCAGCCACAGTGAGGCATCGTAGTTCATGCTTCGTCCTTTCGGCTTTCCCAATGTTCGGCGGCAAAGCCGGCGGCGATACCGGCGCAGATGGCGACGACGACGCCGAGGCGCAGCGGCAGATTGCGCAACAGCGTCGCGCCGCCACCGCCAACCAGCGCCGCGACCAGCATCGGACGGACCTTGGCCATCGGCACCAGCAACACGATCAGGGCGATGCTGGCCATGAACTCCAGTGACCACTGTCGCGGCACGAGGTGGGCGGCATGCACGCCGAACAGCGCCGAGCATTGCCAGAGCAGCCAGGCCCACAAACAGGGTGCAAGAAAGTAGCCAAAACGCCAGCGCGGATCGTCTTCGCGATGCATGCGCTCGAGACAGGTGGCAAAGACGCCGTCGGTCATCAAATGCCCGGCCAGCCAGCGACCAGGCAGGCCGACGCCGCGAAAGCCGGGGGCAATGGCGGCGCTGAAAATGACGAAGCGCAGGTTCAGCGCCAGCGCCGTGACGATGATCAACCACAGCGGCGCCTGGTCGGCGATCAGCGGCAGGGTGCCGAGCTGGGCGGTGCCGGCAAAAACGATGATGTTCATGCCCATCGCCTGCCAGGGCGTGAAGCCGGCGCTGCTCATGGCCATGCCGACGACCATGCCCCAGGG
>JAVBXO010000355.1 GCA_030824535.1 Azonexus sp.
CTGATGCCTTGCAGCGCGAAGCTGCCGATGCTGACGCTGAGGCCGCCGATGCCGGTGACCAGCGTCACCGAGACGATGCACAGATTGCGCGCGCTGGAGAGGTTGACCCTGGCGTCGAGCAGCGTCTTCAGGCCGATGCCAGCGATGGAGCCGAAGAGCAGCACCATGATGCCGCCCATGACCGGTAGCGGGATGGTCTGCAGCAGGGCGCCGAACTTGCCGACGAAGGCCATCAGGATGGCGAAACCGGCGGCCCAGGTCATCACCACCGGGTTGTAGTTTTTGGTCAGCATCACGGCGCCGGTCACTTCGCCGTAAGTCGTCACCGGCGGGCCGCCGAACAGGCCGACGACATTGACCGCCAGGCCGTCGCCCAACAGCGTGCGATGCAGGCCGGGATTTTCGGTGTAGTCCTTGCCGCTGACCGAGCCGATGGCCAGGATGCCACCGACGTGCTCGACGATGGGGGCGATGGCGACCGGGATCATGAACAGGATGGCGGCCAGGTTGAATTCCGGATGGCCGAACTCGGGCAGGGCAAGCCAGGCGGCATCGCTGACTTTGGCGAAGTCGACGATGCCGGCGAACAGCGAAACGACATAGCCGACAGCAACACCGACCAGGATCGGCACCAGTTTCAACAGGCCGCGCGCCCGGATCGCGGTCAACATCGTCGCGAGCAAGGAAATGGCGGCGATGGCGATTGCCGTTTCGTAGGGCACGACCTGCGTGCTACCCGCCTTGCCGGTGGCCATGCCGACGGCGACCTGGGCCAGGCCGAGGCCGATGACCATGACCACCGGGCCGATCACGACCGGCGGCAGCAGCTTGTGGATCAGCCCGATGCCGCGCCATTTGACCAGCGCCGCAGCGACGTAATAGAAGAAGCTGGCCGAGGCCAGCGCGCCGAGCGTTGCCGGCATGCCCCAGGTTTGCACCGAATAGATGACCGGCGCGATGAAGGCGAAGCTGGAGCCGAGATAGATCGGCACCTGGCGTTTGGTGCAGATCTGGAAGATCAGCGTGCCGACACCGGCGCCGAGCAGCGCCAGGCTGGGATTGAGGCCGGTGAGCAGCGGCACCAGCACGGTGGCGCCGAAGGCGACGAAAAGGATTTGCGCGCCGGCGAGGGCGGTGCGCCAGGTGGGATCTTGCGTAGCGTTCATGTTTCCTTGGTCCCGAAAATCTTGTCGCCGGCATCGCCGAGGCCGGGAATGATGTAGCCGAGTTCGTTGAGATGGCTGTCGACGGCGGCGGTGTAAATCTCGACCTCCGGATGGGCTGCCGTCATGGCTGCGATGCCTTCCGGCGCGGCGACCAGGACCAGCGCCTTGATGTGCTTGCAGCCCTTGCGTTTAAGCATGTCCACGGTGGCCATCAAGGAGCCGCCGGTGGCCAGCATCGGGTCGATGATCAGCGCCAGGCGCTCTTCAAGCTGGCCGACGAAGCGTTCGAAATAGGGCTCGGGCATCAGCGTCTGGTGGTTGCGGGCGATGCCGACGACGCTGACCTTGGCGTTGGGGATGAGGTCGAGCACACCGTCGAGCATGCCGATGCCGGCGCGCAGGATGGGCACGACGGTGACTTTCTTGCCCTTGATCTGGTCGATGTCGACCGGCCCGGCCCAGCCTTCAATGCTGACCGTTTCCAGTTCGAAATCGGCGCAGGCCTCGTAAGTCAGCAGACGGGCCAGCTCGGCGGCCAGTTCGCGGAATTTCTTGGTGCTGATGTCGCCTTCGCGCATCAGGCCGATCTTGTGTTTGACCAGGGGGTGGCGGACTTCGATGATCGGCATGGCAGCCTCGCTTGGATTCAGAGAAAGGGAGAAGGGTAACCGATAGGCTGTCTGGAGGCCCGCATCAAGGCAGTTCCAGAAAGACCGGCGGCGCGATGGTGGTTTCATCGCAGTTATTTCCCGGGCCGCTGCGGTCGACGACTAAAAAGTCGCCAATTTCATTGAGCGCCAGCAATGGGTGGTGCCAGACGCCGGTGGCGTAGTTGATGCCCTGGCCGGCTTGGGCGAGGAAGGCGTGCAGCTCGTCCGGGCCGGGGGCAGTGCCGGGGCGGGCGACGACGATCAGGTAAGGCTGTGGGCCGAGCGGGATGAAGGCTTGCGAGCCGAGCGAGTGGCGTTCCATCATCGTTACGGTGAAGGGCAACTGGCGCGGCTGGCCACGGAAGATGCTGACGATCAGCTTGCCGCTAGGGCCGGGGTCGAGATTGGCCAGGTCGTGGTAGCGCTCGGTGTTGCCGCCGTTGATGGAAAAGTGCCTTGTAGCAGCGTCCACCGCAATAATCTCGCCGAAGGGGGCGAAGGCTTCTGCGGTCAACGCTTCAATTTCGAGCTTTTTCACCAGGCCACCTTGCCCCACAGGCGCAGGCGCGAAACGCCGCCATCCGGGATGATGTTCAGGCGGATGTGCGAGATCGGGCCGTGCTCGGCGATTTCTTCGCTGAAGCTGTGGATGGCATCCATCGTCAGCTTCTGTTCGCTGATCAGGAAGGGCCAGAACATGCTTTGCGTGATGATCGACTGGTCGGTGCCGCCGTCCATGCGCGCCGCTTGCAGCGAGAAGCGGTCGGGGTAGTTGCCCTTGAAGTGGGCGGTGTCGACTTCGATGCGTTCGATCAGGCCGGGCGTGCCGAGTTGCAGGATGCACCAGTCGTTGCCCGGTTCGCGCCGGCGACGGGTTTCCCAGCCATCGCCCATGTTGATACCGCGACCGGGGGCGATGAGATTGGCGGCGCTGCCGAAGTGGGCGTCATTCCAGGCGACGGCACGGCCGCCGTTTTCCAGGGCGACCAGGTCGTAGAGGCGCTCCGGTTCGTTTTGATCGAAGACGCCGACCGGCTGGCCATAGACGCGCAGGCGGGCGATGCCGCCATCCGGGTAGATGTTGATGCGCAGGTGGCTCCAGGTGTCGGCGCTGCTGGTTTCGAGCAGGTGGTGGCTGTTGCCCTGCAGCGTGGTCGACGGCAGGATGCGCGTCCAGCGGGCTTGGGCGAGCACTGCCGGGTCGTCGCTTTCGCAGTCGGTGGCGTCAATCGACACGGCGGGCGCGAAGTTGCCGGTGAAGTGGCTGGTGTCGACGTCAAAGCCGCGCACGATGCCGCGTCGGCCGAGTTTGATCAGGCTCCAGTCGTAGCCGGTGCTGCGTTTGCGGCGGGTTTCCCAGCCGTCCATCCACTTGCCGTTGCTGTCGTACTTGCCGGGGATGAAGACGGCCGGCTCAGGGTTGAGCAGGCGTTCGAGCGGCGCGAAGAATTCGTCGGTGGCGCTAATGGCTTGGGCGCCAATGCGGGCATCGGCCAGATTGACCGAGTGTTTCGCCCAGTCGGGCAGGATGGCCGGCGAGGAAAAGATCGGCGCGCCGAGGGCGGTCGTGGTCATTGTGCGGATTCCTTGCGATAAGGGTGGGTGGCTTGCCAGTGGCGGGCGATGTCGATGCGCCGGCAAACCCAGACCCGGTCATGTTGTTCGATATGGTCAAGAAAACGTTGCAGCGCCAAAAAGCGGCCGGGGCGGCCGAGTAGGCGGCAGTGCATGCCGATGGACAGCATCTTCGGCGCTTCATCGCCTTCGGCGTAGAGCACGTCGAAGCTGTCCTTCAAATACTGGAAGAACGGGTCGCCGTGGCTGAAGCCTTGCGGCAGGCAGAAGCGCATGTCGTTGGTGTCGAGCGTGTAGGGCACGATCAGCTGCGGTACGGGCGTGCCGTCGCTCTTCGTGACTTCGGTCCAGAAGGGCAGGTCGTCGCCGTAATAATCGCTGTCGTAGAGCAGTCGACCGTCGTCGGCGACCAGCCGGCGGGTGTTCGGGCTGTCGCGGCCGGTGTACCAGCCGAGTGGTCGCTGGCCGGTCAGGTTTTCGATGACTTCCAGCGCCAGCCGCATGTGTTCGCGTTCGGTGGCTTCATCGATGTTCTGGTAATGAATCCAGCGCCAGCCGTGGCAGGCGATTTCGTGGCCGAGTTCAACGAAGGCGGCGGTCAGTTCCGGGTGGCGTTGCAGGGCCATGCCGACGCCGAAGACGGTCAGCGGCAGGCGGCGCTTTTCGAATTCACGCAGGATGCGCCAGACGCCGACGCGCGAGCCGTATTCGTAGATCGACTCCATCGACAAATGACGCTCCGGGTAGCTGGCCGGATTGAACAATTCGGAGAGGAATTGCTCGGAACCGGCGTCGCCATGCAGCACGCAGTTTTCGCCACCTTCTTCGTAATTCAGCACAAATTGCACGGCAATCCGCGCTCCTCCAGGCCAGGCGGCATGCGGCGGCTGGGCGCCATATCCAATCAGATCACGGGGGTATTCGGTTTTGCGTATATGGCTCATTGATCGCTCCAACTTATACTGCGGCCCATTCTTTTTCTCGGGAATGCCCCATGGAACACTCGCCGACCAGCCCTTACCGTGACGATATCGTGATCTCCTGGCCGGAGTTGCACCGCGATACGCGCCTGCTTTGCCACCAGTTGCTGGAGATGGGGCCGTTCAAGGGCATCATCGCCATCGCTCGTGGTGGCCTGATTCCGGCGGCACTGATTGCCCGCGAACTGGAAATCCGCCTGGTGGACACCATTTGCGCCTCCAGCTACGAGGCCGACAGCGACGACGCTGCCCAGACCTCGCGCAAGGAAGTGAAAATCCTCAAGGGCATCGACCATGACGGCGAGGGGTATTTGCTGATCGACGACCTGGTCGACACCGGCAACACCGCTCGCGTCATTCGCCAGCTTTTGCCCAAGGCCTATTTTGCAACGCTTTACGCCAAGCCGATGGGCCGTCAGGTCGTCGATCTTTGCGTCAAGGAATTCAGCCAGGACAAGTGGATCTACTTCCCCTGGGATATCGACTACCAGTTCGTCCCGCCGCTCAAAAAACATCACGCCAGGCCCTGATCAGCGGTAGCCGCCGGCCGCCCAGGCGGCAATCTTTTCGCGCTCGGCATCGGTCATTGCGGTGATGTTGCCGAGCGGCATGGCCTTCAGTTGCACGGCCTGCGCCAGAATGCGCGGGCCGTTGGCGCGGATGGCCGCTGCGCTATCCAGCAGCACGCCCGCCGGCGGCGCGGGCATCAAGGTTGGTGCGGTGGCATGGCAGCCGACACAACGCGCCGCGATGATAGGTTCGATGTCGGCCAGTTGCGGTGCTGCGGCAGCGCTGACTTTCAGTTGCGTGGGCATCAGGCTGGCAAAAACGGTCAGCAGGATGACGCCGCCGGCCAACGGGTATTGCCAGGCAAAAATGCCCTTGTGCCGCAGATTGAAAAAGTGACGGATGAGCACGGCGGCGAGCAGGATGGCCGCCAGTACCAGCCAGGCCTGCGGATGGTTGTAGGTGAAGGCGTAGTGGTTGGAAATCATGCAGAACAACACCGGTAGCGTCAGGTAGTTGTTATGCACGCTGCGCTGCTTGGCGCGCTGGCCGTGGATCGGATCAGGCGTTTCGCCGCGCTGCATGGCGGCGACGGTGGCTTTCTGGCCGGGAATGATCCAGAAGAAGACATTGCCGCTCATCGTCGTCGCGATCATCGCCCCGACATGCAGGAAGGCGGCGCGGCCGGACAGCAGATCCGTCAGCACATAAGCGACGGCGAGCACGAAAATGAAATAGAGCACGGCGAAAAGCAGCAGGCTGCGTTTCATTAACAGGCGGCACAGGCCGTCGTAGACCACCCAGCCGCCAGCCAGCGTGAGCAGGCCGACGCCAATCGCGCCACCCGGTGTCAGCGCTGCCTTGGCCGGATCGACCATATACGTGGCGGCTTGCGAGTAATAGAGGACGCCGAGCAGGAAGAAACCGGTGATCCAGGTCGAGTAGGACTCCCATTTGAACCAGTGCAGATCGTCCGGCAGGTTCTTGGGGGCGACGAGGTATTTCTGCGGATTGTAGAAGCCGCCGCCATGCACGGCCCACAGCTCGCCGCCGACACCCTTGGCAATCAGCTCGGGATCGGTCGGCGCCTTCAAGGTGTTGTCGAGCCAGACGAAATAAAACGAGGAGCCGATCCAGGCGATGCCGACGATCAGGTGCAGCCAGCGCAGCAGCAGGGAAGCGACTTCAATCAGGTAGGCGGCATCCATTAGCTGCCCCGGTAGGTCGAATAAGCCCAGGGCGAAACCAGCAGTGGCACGTGATAGTGGCTGTCGGCGTCGGCGATGCCAAAGCTCAGGCTGATAAGGTCGAGAAAGGGCGGGTCAGGGAGTTCATTGCCGCATGCGCGGAAATAGTCGGCGCTGGCGAAGACCAGTTCATAGAGCCCGGGCGTCAGCGCTTCGCCTTCGAGCAAGGCTTGGTCAAAGCGACCATCGGCATTGGTTAGCCCGCTGAGTAGCTGGGTGCGCTCGTCGCCGTTCAGGCGGTGCAGGGTAAAGCGCATGCCGGCGGCGGGCTGGCCGTTGGCGGTGTCGAGTACGTGCGTGGTCAGGCGCCCCATGAGCTTCTCCAGAAACGGAATGGCGATGGAACGATTATAGGAAGCCTCGTCAGCCGGCGGGTTTATAAAGGCTATCGGGTTTTTCAGATGTTGCAGCCTTTGCCGGGCCGGAAAGCGCGTGCTGTGGCGATATATCAAAGGGCGAAAGAACACTATATTGCACTGCAGCTTGCTGGCGAGGCACTGACCTCCGTAAGCTTCGCCGACATCCAACAACCTCTGTCTTCATATGTCCGCACATTTGAGCGTTGCCAGTCTTTCCTGCCTTGATCGCGAGGCTTTCATCGATGCGGTCGGTGCAGTTTTTGAGCATTCGCCGTGGGTCATGGCCCGCGCTTGGGAAAAACGACCGTTCGCCAGCAAGGCGGCTTTTTTTGCGGCGCTGGACGAGGTCCTGAATGAAGCTGAACGAACTTTGCAGTTGGCGCTGATCAACGCCCACCCGGAGCTGGCCGGCAAAGCGGCGGTGCGCGGTGACCTGACGGCTGATTCTGCCCGTGAACAGGCCGGGGCAGGCTTGAATGCCTGCTCGCCGGCGGAGTTCGCCAGTATTCAGCGCTTGAACGCTGCGTATCACCAGAAGTTCGGCTGGCCCTTCATTGTTGCCGTCAAGGGACTCAGCCGGCAGGACATCATCGCCGCGATGGAAAGTCGACTGGAGCGCTCAGCGGCCGACGAGTTCGCCGAAGCGCTGGCGCAGATCCTGCGCATTGCCTGCTTCCGTCTCGACGATTTGATTCTTGCCGATTAAAGGCGGTTGACCGCAGCAGCGGGCAATACCGCCGTTCGCGGCTCAGGCAAGTGCGCGTTGCTTGGTCGCGGGATTCGAGGGAGCAGCGGCTTCGTTCTTCTGATCGACCCGCTCGCGAATGACATCGACGATCTGCTCGCGGAACCAGCGACATTCTTCGGAATGGTGCGAGCGGTCGTGCCACAGCAGGTAGAAACGCATCTTCGGAAAGTCCAGCGGTGACTCGGCGTAGCACAGATCGCCCAGCGAGCAGCAGTGCTCGGCAAAAATGCGCGGCGCCGAGAAGATGATGTCGTTTTGCAGCAGAACGTAAGGCACCAGATTGAAGTAGGGCACGCTGGCGACGACATTGCGCTTGAGTCGATCCCGCGCCAGTTGCATGTCGATGACACCGCGTTGACCAACAGCATAGGGCGTCGGCACCAGATGCTCGGCATTCAGGTAGTCGTCCTGTGTCAGCTTGTGGCCGGCCAGCGGATGGTTTTTGCGCATCAGGCAGACGACGTCATCGTCAAACAAGGGCGCCAGGCGCAGATGCTCTGGTGGCTGCGGCCAGTTGCCGATGACTGTGTCGAGTTCGCCGGACTCCAGCGCTTTCGTATAGTCGAAATCCGGCCCGAACGAATGCAGTACCACCTGCGAGTTCGGCGCCTGCTTGCGCAAGCGGGCGACGATGTTGCCGATCAGGATCGCATTCAGGTAGTCGGGGGTTGCAATATTGAAGACCCGCTTTGATTTGATCGGGGTGAATCGAACTTGCTGCAGGCCGATGGCCTCAATCTGGGCGAGCGCAATCTTGACAGGCTCGAGCAAGCTCTGGCCGCGTTCAGTGGGGGTCATGCCATTGCGGCTGCGCACCAGCAACTGGTCGCCGGTGATGTCGCGCAAACGGCGCAGGGCGGTACTGACCGCCGGTTGCGACTGATTCAGGCGGCGGGCGGCATTCGAGACACTGCATTCGGTCAGCAGCGCATGCAGGACTTGCAGGAGATGTACGTCGATGGATTCCCAGGAGCAGGTCGTTGCCATTGTTTTCCCCTTGCACGATTTGACTTTGACCTCTGACTAAAGCAATAAGTGCGCCCTGTTCTGAAAGGAGGCTCAAGCCCATTGATCCATGTGGGAGAGCGTTTTTTGCGGACAATTCATGCATGGGGCGCCCCATTAGCGAGCACGAATTCTTGGGCAAGCACCAAGTAGATACTTGCTGCATTCCGCGCAATGCCATTGACATCATGTTTTGGCGGTGAATACCTGAATACTGCGGTAAACCCGAAAAACCGGGCAATTTTCAGCCCAATTTCATTTTTCGTGCATGACGATCAGGTCGCCACTTTCGCCGGCCTGCAGGCGGGCGTGGTGCAGCGTGACCAGCGGGTCGTCGGGCCAGGCGGCGTGCAGGATGGTGAAGCGGGCGGCGACATCGGCGGCGCCATTGCTCAGCGCGGCGTAGGCAGCCTGGTAATCGGCCAGTGGCGCGTAATGGCGATGGATCGCGGCGGCCAGCGGCTCGAAGGTGGCCAGCGCCTGCTGCTTGCCTTTCAATTGCAGGCGGGCAATCGGTCGCACCGTGGCGTTCGGGCAGCCGGCGAGCGTGACTTCTGAAACGCAGCAGCGGGTGCCGAGGTGCTTGTTGACGCTTTCCAGGCGTGCTGTGGTGTTCACTGCGTCGCCCAGCGCCCGGTAGTCGAACATCGCCGAGCCGCCGAAATTGCCGACGATGACCTCGCCGGTATGCACGCCGATGCGGGTGTGGCCGAAATTGATGCCGAGCGCCTGTTGTTCACAGGCGAAGCGACTGGCGAATTGGTGCATTTCCAGCGCGCAGGCATAGGCGCGGGCGGCGTGGTCGGGCTGCTCGACCGGCGCGGAAAAAACCACCGCCACGGCATCGCCGACGATGCGCTCGATGGTGCCCTCATGTTTGAAAACGATGCTGATCATGCCTTCAAGATAGGCATTGAGCAGGCTGACGATTTGCGCCGGATCACTGTCTTCCATCAGGCGGGTGAAGCCGGCCAGGTCGCTGAAGACGAAACTGCCGGTCAGCCGCCGCCCGCCCAGCTCCAGCGCCTCGGGGTGGGCGATCAGGTAGTGCACGCGGTTGGGCGAGACATAGCGCGAAAAGGCGTCGCGGATCCAGCGGTTTTCCCGTTCGCCGACCCGATGGCGGTAGAGGCTGCAGGCGGTAAAGGACAGCAGCAGGCCAAGCGCTGGTGCGGCTGGATCGAGTAGCAGCCCTTGTTCGCTGAAAGCCAGCCAGCTGGTGGCAAAGAACAGGGCTAGCAGCTGGCCGAGCACCGGCAGGGCGACGAGGATGCGGCTGCGCAGCGTGACGGCGGTCAGCAGCAGACCGGCGAACAGCAAGGCAAGGATTTCCGCCGTATGCGCCCAGCCCGGACGCTGCAGGTAATGCCCGGAAAGAATCTGCTCCAGCGCCTGGGCGTGGCTTTCGACGCCGGGCATGATCTGGCCCAGGGCGTTGAAGCGCAGGTCCATCAGGCCTTGCGCCGAACTGCCGATGAGCACGATATGGCCGGCCAGTGCCGGCGCGGGCGCCTGGCCGCCGAGTACTTGCCAGGCCGGCAGATAGCGGCCGGCGACCGGGGCGCTGTAGTGCAGCCACATTTCGCCCTGCGGCGTGGTCGGGATCGTGAGATTACCGATGCGGATTTCGCTCAGCCCCAGGCCTTCGCCTTCACTTTTGAGGATCAGGTTGGGCGTTTCCTGGGCGAGGCGCAGGCTTTCGGCGGTCAGCCCGGCGACGATTTCGCCATTGAGCGAGAAAACCAGCGGTACGCGGCGCAGTACGCCATCGCTGTCGGGAACGAAACTGATCGCGCCGTAGCCTTTGGCGGCGGCTTCGAGCAAGGGCAGGGCGCGCACGCTGCGGGAAAACTGCCGCAGCTGGCCGGTGGCGCTGGGGCCGAGCTGGATGAAGCGGGCCGGC
>JAVBXO010000447.1 GCA_030824535.1 Azonexus sp.
CGGCTTCGCCAGCATCGCTGTCGCTGATGCTGAGCACGCCCGTGGTGCTCAGGACCGTGTCTTCCGTGACCACGCCGGCGTCGTCGCCGAGCGTGCTGTCGCCCGGGGTGAAGGTCGGGGTGTCATTGGACGCGACCACATTAACAGTTACCGTCGTCGTTTCCGTTACACCTGCCGGGCTCGTCACGGTATAGGTAAAACTATCCGGACCGTTGTAGTTTGCATCCGGGGTGTAGGTCACACTACCTACAGCGGTAAAGTTCACTGTGCCATGCCCACCCTGGGTCACCCCCGTCAGGATCGGACTGCCTTCAAAGCTATCGGCAGAGGCTCCATTCGTACCAGAAAGGACGTTGGCCGTCACGGCAGTGTCTTCGTTGGTACTCAGACTATCTGCGACGATGTCGGCAACAGCCACAACAGTGACGCTGATGGCCTGCGTTGTGCTGTTACCTGCATCATCGGTGACGGTCACCATGAAGCTGTCGGCACCGTTGTAGTCCGCGACTGGTGTATAAGTCCAGACACCACTCGCCGGGTCGATGCTCGCCGTGCCGTGGCTGGCCGCCCCGGTCACCGAAAAGATCGTGCCATCCTTCAGACCGTCAGCATCGGCAGCCGTCAGCGTGCCGGTAATGGCACCTGCATCTTCGTTGCCAGCGCCGCTAGTAGCACCACCAATGACTGTTTCCCCCGAAACAATCAATCCCTGATCACTTCCGGCCCCTGTATTTCCCTGACTATCTATTACAGTCGCCTTAACGTCATAAGCACCAACTTCCAAGTCAGTTGGGACGTCGACGACGTAGCGTCCACCGGTCGCTGTCGTAGTTACTGTATAGGTTTGCGTACCTTGCTTGATAATCAAGGTTACGGTGCTACCGTCAGGAGCGTCCGTTGCACCGGTCAAGGTCGGTGTCTTGTCAGTTGTTCCATCCGGAGCATCCACCGTGATTGCCAACGGCATAGCAACGACGCTCCCGGTATCACTGCTCGCCCCGGTATTTCCTGCCGTATCGGTCACGCTTGCCGTAACGTTATAGCCACCAAGCTTCAAATCAGTTGGCGCATCAGCAGTGAAGTGTCCGCCGCTAACCGTTGCTGTTAGCGTGTAGGTCTGCGTACCTTGCGTGATCGTTAGTTTTACTGTGCTGCCATCCGGAACATCCGTTGTCCCTGATATCGTTGGAGTCCGGTCAGTAGTGCCATCGGGGGCCGATACTGTGATCACAGGCGGCGTATCGTCCACATCGGCTTCGTCTAAAGCGACCACTGCTTCAGTCAGGTTTCCGACCGCGTCAGAAAACAAAATCACATAACTATGGGAATTTCCCTGTTGCTCAAAATCGTTTACAACGGAGGCAGCACCGGCAGAGGTTAGCGAAATCCTTCCAGAATCATCAATTGCAAACAAGCCATCAGCGCTGACATTGCTGTTGCTATCTTTAAATTTATAGCCTGTAACTGCCACATTATCGGAAGCGACAACTGCAGCCACAACAGAACCCGCCGCCTGATTTTCAGAGTACGCGTAGCTTTGATTCGACACCGTAGGCGCCGTGAGGTCGTTATTGCGAGACGCACTATCTCCAAGCAGATCTTCCGGATGGGAGGTGCCCTCAAATCCGTAAACGTATGTAATCGGAGGAATCGGATCTATCAAGCGCGGCAGTCGATGGGTCGGATCGAAGCCATAGAGGTATTCGGGAGAAGTCAGTGCCTCTACGATGCGCGCCAAATCGACGAAATTATTACCGTCACCGTCATCACTTCCTGAGCGACTGGAAACCTCATCAAACAGACCATCTCCATCCCTGCCCGTGGTCAGCGCACGAGTCAGGGAAACCAGCTCACCAATGCGTTCGACCAAAGCTGCATCACGAACTTCGGGAAGCTCACCGCCAATCACCGAGCGTTCCAGACTGACCTCTTCATTTTGCCGCAAAATGAAGATCTGACCGCCTTCCGCTGCCAGCTCGACACGGCTGTCGCCAGCGGTAACTACCACTTCCCCCTCATGAACAACATCGCCCACTTTCAGGGGACGCAACTGGCCTTTCAGATTGCGAGCAAAAGCTTGGCCTTGCAAAAGAACAACTTTGGCGATGATTGACATGATGGGTATTCCGTTAATTAATATCTAATCGTTGAATTTTATGCCTTGGTCAAAGAGCAACCAAGTGGACTAAAGTACAACTGACAATTGTTCCGGGATGCTGTGTCCGTGAACCAGAAGGGATAATTGCAAGCGGTCGCGCACCCCCAACTTTTCGAAAATCGCACTTGAGTGCGCCTTGACCGTGCGCTCTGTAATCCCCAGCAACTGGGCAATCTCTTTATTACTTGACCCACGAGCCACCGCCAGGGCAACCTCGGCTTCGCGTTCAGTCAAAAACTTCAGGCAATCGTGATTAATACGATCCGGAGAGGAAACCTCCTTGGAAGTGAGCCCTTTCAATAGCCTCTGCATCAAAGACTCACCAATCCATACGCCACCATGAATCACCACTTCTGAAACCCGCTGCAGCAACTCCGGTACCGCGTACGCATTGACGTAACCACGAACGGACATCGCAAAACAACTCAAAGCTTCATCATCATTAGGCTGATTACTGAGAACAACAATTGGAACATCCGGGAAGTCCCTGCGAATATTGGCAACGGTTTGCGCCAGTTCAAGCTCAGGATGGGCATGAATCCAGACTACCAACGGCAGTTCGGAAAAGATGGGGCCATCCAATAAACAGGCCTTTGCCAAGGGAAAAGCTGACGCCCAACGGGGAAGCAACTCCCCGGACCTGGAAATAAAATAATGATACAAAATATCTGCCATTTTCTTTGTCAACGCTCAGTAAATGCCATCTGCTTCGCGCGAATAACCGGTTTCAAAAGGAAAGTAAGCAGACTTTTCTGTCCGGTAACAATGTTCACTTCTGCCACCATCCCAGGAATAATCGGAAGATTTTCCCCTAACTGTGATTTTTCAGTTCTGATCCGAACAAAATAATAGGTGAAGCCTTTTTCATCGGTAACCGAGTCTGCGGCAATATGCTCCAGCTTTCCCTCAAGCCCGCCGTAAATCGAAAAATCATAGGCAGTGAATTTCACAACCGCCTTGAGTCCAGGGTGCAGAAAAGCAATATCTCGTGGAGAGACTTTGGCTTCGAGGAGTAGCGTATCTTCAAATGGCACAACCTCAACGATATCCCGCCCAGGTTGAACCACGCCTCCGATCGTATTTACAAACAGGCGCTTTACGGTTCCCTTGACAGGCGAACGAATGGCGGAATGCTTGACCTTGTCTTCAAGCCCGGCCTTTCCTTCAGACAAGACATCAATCTTGCCAATAACCTCAGCCATTTCCTTGCGCGCTTCATTCCTGAAATTGAGCTCAACTTCCTGTATTTTTCTTTGCGCTTCGGCAACAGCGGCCTGCAGACGCGAAATTTGCGCGCCAGCCATTTCCCGATCCCCACGAAATCTCGAAACATCACGCTCCAGCCTGATCAAATCAACCTCCGAGACAGCGCCGGATGCGAGGAGGGGCTTTGTCACATTGAGTTCCCTCAGGGAAAGTTCGTAAGCTTGGGAAGCTTGCTCTCTTTTTGCCCTGGCTTCAGACAATTCCTGATTACGCTGTGACAATTGCTGGCGGGAAATTGATAACTGCGCATCGAGTTCATTGTTCTTTGTCTCATAAAGATGGCGCTCTTCTTCGACAATTTCCGGACGATCTCCAATAGCCTCCGCAGGGGGTGCGAAAGGGGTGCCATTCGCCAATGCCCTCAATCTCGCCTCACGAGCACGCAAGGCCCAGTACTGGGCCTGTCCTTCCCTGGCGGAGGACTCGAAACGCGTCGAATCAATCTGCACCAGAAGTTGCCCCGGTAAAACAACGCTACCTTCCTTGATCGCGATCTGGGAAACGATGCCTCCGTCCAGGCTTTGCAATACCTGTAATTGCAATGATGGAATAACTTTTCCCTCACCACGGGTGATTTCATCGATCTGGATAACAGCAGCGAGGATCAGAAAAATCACCACCACCCAGAACAGCATTTTTATCAGCAAACGCGCTCGCAGCGGCTCCTGCTGGATCAACCAATAATCGACATCAGCAATAAAATCCTTGCCCACGGGGCGAGCATGCTTATCCATGCTCTCGAAACGGGCATCTATCCATGGCTGGAAAAGACCACGTATTTTTTCAAGGACAAATAAAACCTGGCGTAGCGGCAAATAACGCAACATTTTGCTAAATCGCATGCTCAAGCCCCTCTTCCCAGCCGACCACTTTGCAAGGCCTCAAGTACCTGAGCCCGAGGCCCATCGGCAACAATCCGCCCGCCCTCGACCACAATGACCCGGGTCGCCAAATCCAGCAAGGTCGTTCTGTGCGTCACCAGAATCATGGTTTTGTGAGAAATAAAATGGCGAATTTTTTCCTTGAACAGTGCTTCCGAGCTGAAATCAAACGCACTCGTCGGTTCGTCAAGCAGCAAAATTGGCGGATCAAGCAACAGGGCACGAGCAATCAATACAGCCTGCCGTTGCCCACCTGAGAGCGACTCGCCTCTTTCACCGATCAGCATGTCGAAGCCATTGGGATGACGGTTCACAAACTCCGTCAAGCCGGCAATCTCGGCAGCGTCGACAATGGCACGATCATCGGCGTATGGCGCCCCCAAAGAAATATTCTCGCGAAGACTGCCAAAGAACAAAGCGCCGTCCTGCCCGACGTAACCGATATTTCGCCGCAAATCCGCCGGATCCAGTTGGCGAAGATCAATTCCATCAACCAGAACCGAACCTGATTCCGGAACATACAGCCCCATAATCAGTTTTTGCAGCGTCGTCTTGCCCGACCCCACCCGTCCAATAATGACTATTTTTTCGCCGGGCTTTATTTTCAGCGAAACATCGGACAATACCGCTTCCTTATCCTTGCTGTAGGAAAAGGTAACATTCCGGAATTCAATCTCGCCCTTGATTTCCGGCCGATGAATATAGTTCGCCCCATCCCGCTCACCGGGCTTGTTCATCAGCGATTCAAGCGATACCAGTGCCATACGGGCATTCTGGTATTGCATCAGCAAGGCAACCAATTGCGACAAGGGTGCCATTGCACGCCCCTGCAGCATTGAACAGGCAATCAAGCCGCCCATGCTCAGCATGTTTTCGTGGATCAGGTAGACACCGGCAACCACTGACGCGACAGAAACAATTTGCTGGAACGACAAGGTGCCATTGGTTACCGAAGACGATAGCAGGCGCATTTGATTGTTCATTCCCGACAGGAACGCAGCAGTACGCTCCCACTTGTCCTGAATGACACCCTCGCCGCAATTGGCCTTCAGGGTTTCCAGCGTAGCCAAACTTTCAATCAAGGTTCCATTACGCAATGCAGCAGCTCGAAAAGTCCCCTCGGATAATTCCCGCATTTTATGCTGAACAACATAACCGTAAATCATGATGATTAACCCGCCCAAAATCGGGAAGATAATCAGATACGGGGAAATCCAGCACATCGCCACCAGGAATATGAACGCAAATGGCAAATCGATTACGGTAATCATTGTTGCCGACGCAATGAAATCACGCAGCGACTCAAAAGAACGCAGGGTTGCCGCAAAAGACCCGACCGATGCCGGACGATCAACCATCCGCATACCCAGGACTTTTTCCATGATCAGGGACGAAAGCTTGATATCGATGCGAGCGCTCGCCAAATCGATGAAATGCCCTCGCAACAAGCGCAAGAGGTAGTCCAGGGCGATAACGACCAGCATGGCCAAGGCTAAAGTCCACAAGGTTTCCTGCCCGAAATTTGGCACCACCCGGTCATAGACATTCATCGTAAACAGCGGCAGGCCCAAGGCAAAAAAGTTGACCAGCAGTGCCGCGATCAAAATATCCTTGTAAATTGGCAACTGTTCGAGCATCGCCCCCCAGAACCAATGTCTTTGCGGCAAGGCCTCCAGCGTGGGGGAGCGCTCGTCAAAACGGAAATGCGGACGAGCATAAATCGCAATTCCGACGTAACGGGACTGCAACTCCTCCTTGCCCAGCACCACACTCCCTTGCCCTGATTCGGGAAACAGTACCCTGGCGGAGCCCCCGTCGAGATCCCATCCCAGAAGGATGCAGGCCTCGTTATCCTGCAACAACAGCACAACGGGCAACAGAACCTGATCGATCCTGTCGAGTTCACGGCGAACAAGCTTGCTCGAAAATCCTGCTTTCGCTGCCGCACGAGCAAAAAGTGATGGCGTCAGGATATCTGCGCCGGAAAGTGGCAGGCCCGCACTCAAGGCTGCACGTGTGCTTGGCCGACCATGTATGCGCGTCAGCTCAAGCAGGCAATCCAGCAAGGGATCGTGGCGTAGCAGATCCTCTCTCAGTCCCTCTCCGGAAATTTCTTCCCGATTTTTCATACCTGCATTGCTTTCTTCAAAGCTATTCGCCATTACCTAGCAATCCTCTCTGGCACATTTCCCATGGCTTGAAGACATTCAACCGATACAGCCGATGCCTGCCCCACCCTGTCGCTGCTTAGACACCTGTAGCTCTTCACGATTTGTTCGAGACCACGGCCTCTTTTTGCTCTCCCCCCAACAAAGCGGGGCAAGCAATGAGGTTTGCCGGAGCCATGTCTTTGGGGTGGCAGCGAGGAATGAGCAGCGGGTAGATGTCAAGCCTGCCCTCTTTCCTCCCGACAAGTACATTGCTTGCAACTCCCCGCTGGAGCGACACTCACTCGTTATGACTGTAATTTTTGGCAGAATTTCGCATTACACGGGTAGCAGGGAATTTTAAGCCACTCTCACCCAAGCAAATTCCCGAAAACCTCACCAATACTCACACCAAACCGCTATCTTCGAGCAATAACCCTATTTGCCAAAGGCTTGAATTTCCCAGACTCTTCAGCCATAGTTCGAGCTCAAATTTTCTGACTCTGGAAATCCGCATGATCGCTACCCGCCACGCCCGCCTCACCGCTGCCTTCGCAGTGGAACCGGTCGTCGTACGCGTAGTCGTAGTAGGCGTCGTCACGCACGCGCCGTCGCGGACCGGGTAAGCAAGCCAGTAAAGCAGAACTTCCCAACCCCCGCCGGCGCAACCGGCGGGGGTTTTTGTTTGCGCCCTGCCGAAAACGCCAAAACAACCTTCAGGAGAGACATTAATGACCGAAACCCTTACCGGCGCGCAAATCACGGTGCGCCTGCTTGAACGCCAGGGCATCCGTACGCTGACCGGCTACCCCGGTGGCGCCATCCTGCCGATTTACGATGCACTGGGGCAGTCATCCCTGATCCGCCATGTGCTGGCCCGCCACGAACAAGGCGCCGGTTTCATCGCCCAGGGCATGGCCCGCGCTACCGGTGAGGTTGCGGTGTGTATGGCTTCTTCCGGACCCGGCGCAACCAATCTGCTGACAGCGATTGCCGATGCCAAGCTCGATTCAATTCCCCTCGTGGCCATCACCGGGCAAGTACCAAAAGGCATGATCGGCACCGATGCCTTCCAGGAGGTCGACACCTATGGTTTGTCGATTCCGATCACCAAGCACAACTTCCTGGTTTCATCGACCGAGGAACTGCTGGCAATCATTCCGCGCGCCTTTGAAATCGCCGCCTCCGGCCGCCCCGGCCCAGTGTTGATCGACATCCCCAAGGATGTGCAAGCGCGCGCCATCGAGGTCAGCGCCTGGCCAGAACCGGGCCAACGCCAACTGCCGCCGCCCGCCGATGCCTGGTCGATTGCCGAAGCAGCGTCGATGATCAATGCCGCCCAGCGCCCCCTGCTTTATCTTGGCGGCGGCGTCGTGCACTCGGGTGCGGCCAAATCTGCGGTCGACCTCGCCGAAAAGGCCAATTTGCCCACCGTGATGACGCTGATGGCACTCGGTGCCATGCCGGTCGATCACGCGCTATCGCTAGGAATGCTTGGCATGCATGGCGCACCGTGCTGCAACCTGGCGCTCGACGAGTGCGACCTGCTGATTGCTGTCGGCGCCCGTTTCGATGACCGCGCCACCGGCAAGGTCGCCGCTTTCTGCCCGCAAGCGAAGATCATCCATATCGACATCGACCCGGCCGAACTCGACAAGATCAAGAACGCCCATGTCGGCATCAGCGCCGATGTGCTCGAAGCCCTCGGCCAATTGCTGCCGCTGGTCAGTGAAAATGCCCGGCAAAACTGGGTTGACCGCATTAATGAACTGAAAACGCAATTCCCGCAGCAATTCCCGGATGCCGGGCAGACGCTGTCGCACTTCGGGCTGATCCGCACGGTCGCCGCCTGCCTCGACGACGAGGCGACCATCACCACCGACGTCGGCCAGCACCAGATGTGGGTCGCGCAAGCCTACCCACTGCGCCGTCCGCGCCAGTGGCTGACGTCCGGAGGCCTGGGCACCATGGGCTTCGGTGTTCCGGCAGCCATTGGCGCCGCGCTCGCCGAACCGCAGCGCACCGTGGTCTGCTTTACCGGTGATGGCTCGATCCTGATGAACATCCAGGAACTGGTCACTGCCGCTGAAGAAAACGTGAACATCAAGATCGTGCTGATGAACAACGCCGTGCTCGGCCTGGTGCACCAGCAACAGACCTTGTTCTACGGCGAGCGCCTGTTTGCCTCCAAGTTCAAGGGCATGCCCGACTTCGTCAAGGCGGCGCTGGCCCTGGGCATTTCTGCGGTTGACCTCGACCAGGCGGCAAATCCCGAACAGGCGCTACGGGAAGCGATCAACCGCCCCGGCCCCTGCCTGATCCACGCCAGTATCGATGCCGAACAGAAGGTCTATCCCATGGTGCCGCCGGGCGCTGCCAACCGCGACATGATTGGCGTCTGAACGATGTTTCAATCCACGCCCGCACGCGGGCGAAACGGCCGGGAAGCGCTTGCGCCTCTCCCCGCCGCGATGATACCCCGCAGGGGAAAGTTTCAAACCGGAGCTAATTTCTGATGAATGCCAACACCCAAAACGAACCAGCCGCCCTCGCCCGCGCCGTGCTGGAAATCGATGTTAACAACCATCCCGGCGTGATGTCGCATGTCGTCGGACTGTTTTCACGCCGCGCCTACAACGTCGAAGGTATCCTCTGTCTGCCTGTCGGCGATGGTCAGCAAAGTCGCATCTGGCTGCTGGTCAATGAAGATGCCCGGCTGACGCAAATGATCAAGCAGGTGGAAAAGCTCGAAGACGTGCTGGCCGTGCGCCGCCATCACGCCGAACATGAAGTCTTTGCCGACCTCGAGCAATTTTTCCGCACGTAAACGTAAAAAAGGCCGGCTCAAAAGAGCTGGCCTTCATGACTTACCGGAGCACCTGCAAGCCGATTTATTTATCGTCGTTTTCCGGGTGAAACTGAAATCCGGTAAACATCGTGCGGGTCTGGGTTTGTAATTGATCCTGCATCGACTGAAACATTTTTTTTGACTGATCCATATAGGCTGTCATCATGCTCTGCATGGCCGGCTGCTGAAAATTCAGGAACTGGTTCCAGAAATCTGCCTGCATGCCGGCATTGTCGCCACCGTAGATCGTCCGTGACTGCTCCTGCAGCTTGCCCTGAAACTCCACGAAGGTTTTCATGTTGTTCTCGAGATACTTGCCGAGCATGCCCTGCGTGGAACTACCGTAATAGCGGATGAACCCGGACAGCAGTTCGCAGGAAAACAGCGGCACGCCGCCAGTTTCTTCTTCAAGGATGATTTGCAACATGATGCTACGGGTCAGGTCCTCCCCGGTCTTGGCATCCAGCACCTTGAAAGCCTCATACTTCAGGACCAGTTCCTTGACATCACCCAGCGTGATATACGCACTCGTCTTGGTATCGTAAAGACGACGGTTGGGGTATTTCTTGATCAGGCGTACCACTTCCGACATGCAGCGATCCTCAAAACAAGTATTTGTGTGCAGTGCAACATTATAGCCCAAAAAATGGGCGCCTGTAGGCGCCCATCGATGTTGCAATGCATGATTTCAACAATACTTCGCAACACGACCTGAAATCAAACGTTTGATTTTTGACTTTCTCGCCCAAGTCA
>JAVBXO010000433.1 GCA_030824535.1 Azonexus sp.
ATCCGCGCTGGCTGTATGTCTTGCCCAATGGTGACGTGCTGGTGGCGGAGAGCAATGCCCCGCCGAAGCCGGATGAGCGCAAGGGTTTCAAGGGCTGGCTGGCGGGCCTGGTGATGAAGCGGGCAGGGGCCGGCGTGGTCAGCGCCAACCGCATTACTTTACTGCGTGACAGCGATGGTGACGGCGTGGCCGATTTTCGCTCGGTCCTGCTTGAAGGCCTGAATTCACCGTTTGGCATGGCTTTGGTCGGCAAGGATCTGTACGTCGCCAACGCCGATGCCGTGCTGCGTTTTCCGTACCTGGCTGGTGACACGCACATCACGGTTCCCGGCCGCGAAGTGGTGGCGCTGCCGGCAGGGCCGATCAATCACCACTGGACCAAGAACCTGATTGCCAGTCTCGATGGCAGCAAGCTCTATGTGACCGTCGGTTCGAACAGCAATGTCGGCGAACGCGGGATGGCTGTTGAAGCCGGGCGAGCGGCGATCTGGGAAGTCGATATCAACAGTGGTGCACCGCGGATTTTTGCCACCGGCCTGCGCAACCCGAACGGACTGGCCTGGGAAAAGCCGAGCGGCAGCTTGTGGACCGTCGTCAATGAGCGCGACGAACTGGGCAGTGATCTGGTTCCCGATTACCTGACCTCGGTGCGTGAGGGTGCTTTTTATGGCTGGCCTTACAGCTATTTCGGTCAGCATGTCGATGCGCGCGTCAATCCGCAACGCCCCGATCTGGTGGCCTCGGCCACCGTGCCGGATTACGCGCTGGGACCGCATACCGCCTCGCTGGGCCTGGCGGCCTCCTCGGGAACGACATTGCCGGCCCGCTTCGCCAACGGCATGTTCATTGGCCAGCACGGCTCATGGAACCGCCGGCCGCACAGTGGCTACAAGGTGGTCTTTGTTCCCTTCGCCAATGGCCAGCCTGATGGCGAGCTGCCCGTCGATGTACTGACCGGTTTTCTCGACGAACAAGGCCGTGCCCAAGGCCGACCAGTCGGTGTGGCGCTCGACCAGCGTGGTGCCTTGCTGGTGGCTGATGATGTCGGCAATGTGGTCTGGCGGGTGACGGCGCAGTAATCGAGCAGCGATATGTTTATCTGCTGGTCAGGTCGATATTTTGCTGACTGAGCAGCGTCGCGTTGAGTCGCCGCGCCAAAGCTGCGCCCCCCTCGGCCATGATCTGACGATGATTGCGAATGAATATTGGGCGGGCGAGCGGGGCAAGCAGATTCATCCACCACTGCGTGCTGCGGACATGCCATTCAAAACGAACGATGCTGACTTCGCCCTCATGAGAAAAATGCCAGCGGCCGCTTCCTTCGAGATCGCCTCGGGCGCAGCCTTCGATGGCCACCTGGGCTTCGATCCGTGTGGCGCGCACGTCAAACACCACGGTGTAGGGCAGCTCACCCCGCCAGGCGTAGCGCCGGATACTGTTGCTGCCATTGCCATTGCCATTGCCATTGCCGTCACCGTCGGCAGTCTGTTCCACTTTTTTGGCGCCGGCCCACCATTCAGGCCAGTGCAGCGAGTCGTAGATGGCTTCATACACCGCCGTCAGCGGCGCATTGATGTGCCAGATGGTCAGCAGGTGATAGTCGGCCATCAGTTCATCCAGCCATTGTCGCGACGTGAACGCTGAATCTAGGCATTCGTCACCCGGAGCGTCGATTTTTGCAAGGCGACCAGCGCGCAGAGTAGTTTCCGGATCATTTTCCGGGTCGGCTCATCGCTTAGTTGGCCATCGTGGTCAAAGCGCTGGGCGGCATTGCAAATCATGATTTCCGGCTGAGCGACGACCGGCATATTCAGTGCGAGAAGAATCTTGCGAAGATCATCCTGGGCGCGGGCGGTGCCGAAATTACCAACGGAAGCTCCCATGAATCCGGCAGCAACTCCTGTGCTGCCTTCAGCGCGAAATGGTTGTAAGAGTCTATGCGCAGACTGCCAACGATGCCCAGAATATTCACTTTGTCCATTTTCGCTTTTCCTTGAGTAGAGCTGACGAGCATGCCAGCCAGCGATTGCGGACACCGTGTGTCATCACACATTGGACTAGCCAAGGGGGCTCATCGGCGCTGGCTAGGGAGACGCTGCTTAAATACGTCATCCCCGCGCAGGCGGGGATCCAGTTCGTTGATTTTTATGGATTCCCGCTTTCGCAGGAATGACATGACCGAATTGATCAGCGCTTACCTGGCGCCAGCGATCCGCTTCAGAGAGGCGAGGCCATGAAATTCATCGATTGAGCGGCGTCAGCATCGATCAACAGGCAGGCATCGTTGCGCACGACATGGGCAATCGGGAGGCTGACGCCTTGCTGCCAGGCAAATAAGGCCGCTGACTTTTCCGCGCCGGTGACCAAAACCAATTGCTGGCGGCAGCTGCGCAAGGGCTGAAAGTTCAGGCTGACGCGCTCGCCGGGGGGCTTCGGCGCCTTGGGTATGGCAAGCACTGGCGCGAGATGGTCGCCGTCCGTCGAGAACAGGCTTGCAGTGTGCCCATCGTCGCCCATGCCGAGAATCACCAGATCAAAGGGTTGCCGCTCAATGACCAGCTTTGAATATTCTGCGGCCGCGCGGGCTGCGCCGAGTTCAGCTGGAATAGGGTGAATCTGCCCGGCCGGTATTGCCACGCGTGAGAGCCAGACATCCTGTGCCATGCGTGAGTTTCGCCCGGCGTGCCCGGCCGGCAGGCAGCGCTCGTCACTCCAGAAAATTTCCCAGTCGCGCCAGTCCTGCGCCATCCCGGCGAGCATTTCATAGGTACGTCGCGGCGTGTCGCCACCGGCCAGGACCAGGCGAAATACCTGGCGCTCGCGGATGGCTGCCTCGGCTTCGGCGATGATGATGCGGCAGGCCTGAGCTGCGACCTCTTCCGGATTGGGCAATATTTTGCAGTTGACCGGCAGCATCAACATTCGCCTTCGGGTTTGCCATTGCAGCTCAGGCTTTGCCGCCATTCCCGATCCGCCTGGCCAAAAATCTGCGCTGCCGCTTTCGGTCCCCAGCTGCCGACCGGATACTGCAAAGGCGGGCGTTCGTCGTCGGTCCAGCCGCGCATGAAAGGATCGACAATGTTCCAGGCGGCTTTGACTTCGTCATAGCGCAGAAACAGCGAGCGATCCCCCTGGATGACGTCCATCAGCAAGTCTTCGTAAGCATCGGCCTGGCGTTCACCGGGATTGCCAACCGAGGCATCCATGGTGATCTGCCGCGTGCGGGTTTCCTGACCGGGCAGCTTGGCGGAAATTTCCATCTGTACCGTATCGTCCGGCTGAATGCCGATCAGCAACCAGTTCGGATGTGCCGTGGAGGCACCCATGCCCTGAAAAAGCTGCATCGGTGGTTCGCGAAAACGTACGGCTACCATCGAGCGCCGCTCCTTGAGACGCTTGCCGGTGCGCAGATAGAAGGGCACGTCACGCCAGCGCCAGTTATCGACATACAACTTCAGCGCGGCATAGGTCTCGGTATGGCTGCCGGCGGTGACGCCCGCTTCCTGCTGATAGCCGGCGTACTGGGCGCGCACCGCGTGGCTGGCCAGTTGCGAAGGGTCAAACGGGCGAATCGAACGCAGTACCTTGACCTTTTCGTCACGCAGCGACTCGGCTTCCAGCGAGACGGGCGGCTCCATCGCCAGCAAGGCCAGCACTTGCAGCAAGTGGCTCTGGATCATGTCGCGCGTCGCGCCGCCATGCCGGTCGTAGTAGCTGGCTCGCCCATCCAGGCCGATGGTTTCGGCATGCGTGATCTGAACGTGGTCGATGTAATGGCGGTTCCACAGCGGTTCCAGAATCATGTTGGCAAAACGCAGGACCAGCAGGTTTTGCACCGACTCCTTGCCGACGTAATGATCGATGCGGTAGATCTGCTCTTCTTTCAGGCGCGTGTTGAGTTCGTGCTGTAGGTCGCGTGCCGATTGCAGGTCGTGGCCAAAGGGCTTTTCGATCACCATGCGCCGCCAGCCGGTGCGCTCCAGCAGTAATTCCGTTTGCGCCAGCCGGACGGTGATCGGCACGTAGAACTCGGGACTGACCGAGAGATAGAAAATCACGTTATTGCCGCAATCGCGAGTACCTATCCAGGCGTCTAGCGCCTGATAAAAGGCCGCATCTTCCAGGTCGCCCGCGAGATAGTCGAGGCGCAGGAGAAAGCTTTCCAGTGACCCCGCATCGGCGCTACCCAGGTGCTGTCGTACCACATCACGCCAGGCATCCCGCGCGTAGGGCGTCCGGCCGCAGCCGAGAATACGCACGTCCGGCGCGAGCTGACCAAGGCAGTGCAATTGGTACAGCGCGGGCAAGAGCTTGGCCGTCGCCAGATTGCCCGTCGCCCCGAAAATCACGTAGGCGTGCGATTCGCTGGCGCAACTCATGGCAATTTCTCCTCGCCGCCATCGCCCAGCCAGCGGGTGTGAAAATGGCTAGCGGCATCGCGGTCGAGGCGTTGATAGGTATGTGCGCCAAAGCAATCCCGCTGCGCCTGAATGATGTTGGACGAGCCATAAGCGCAGCGATAGCCGTCGTAAAACGCCAGCGCTGAGCTCAATGCCGGCGCCGCAATCCCGTGTCCGACCGCCAGCATCACCGCCTTGCGCCAGCCGGCTTCGGCGTTTTTGACCTCGGCGGCGAAAAACGGATCCTGCAGCAGGCTGGGCGGCACAGGATCGCGGGCAAAGCTGTTTTTGATATCACCCAGAAAACGGCTGCGGATGATGCAGCCGGCGCGCCAGAGCAGGGCGATATCGCCGAACGGCAAGGCCCAGCCGTGCTTGGTGGCAGCGGACTGCATGAGCATGAAGCCCTGGGTATAGGAGACCAGTTTCGCCGCGTACAAGGCATCGTGCAGGGCATCGAGATACATCGCTCTTTGCGCCACCGGCACCCGCGTCGGTACGCTGCCGAGCAAGGCCGCCGCCGCAAGCCGTTCAGATTTGCGTGCCGACAACATGCGGGCGTGCACCGCTTCGGTAATCAGGGTCAGCGGCACGGCCTCGTCCAGGGCGTCCTGCGCGGTCCACACGCCCGTGCCTTTTTGCCCGGCCTGGTCGAGAATCGAATCGACCAGCGGGCGACCATCGCGGTCACGCTGACGCAGGATCAGGGCGGTTATTTGAACCAGATAGGATTCAAGCCGACCACCATTCCAGGCCGCGAAGCAGTCGGCCATTGCGTCGTGACTGAGGCCGAGGGCGTGCTGCATCAGGTGGCAGACTTCGGCGATCAATTGCATGTCGCCGTATTCAATGCCGTTATGGATCATCTTCACGTAATGGCCGGCACCGCCATCGCCCAGCCATTGGCAGCACGGCAGGCCATCAACCTGGGCGGCGATGGTCTGAAACATGTCGCGGATGGTCGGCCAGGCAGCGGCAGCGCCGCCTGGCATCAGGGATGGTCCGAAGCGGGCGCCATCCTCGCCACCGGAAACGCCCATGCCGACAAAGTGAATACCCTTGGCCGCCAGCTCCCGCCAGCGGCGGTCGGTATCCTGGTAATACGAGTTGCCGCCGTCGATCAGGATGTCTCCGGCGTCCAGCCAGGGCAGCAGTTGTTCGATGATGGCCTCGACGGCGGGACCGGCTGTCACCATCAGCAGAATCACGCGCGGCGAGCCAAGCTGGCTGACCAAGTCCTGCAGGCTGTCGGCCACGGCGATGGCCCGGCCTTGTCCATGGGCATGCATAAACGCTGAAGTCAGAGCTGCCGTGCGGTTGTAGACGCTCAGGCGGAAGCCTTTGTGACTCAGGTTGAGCGCCAGATTGGCGCCCATCACGCCAAGACCAACGATGCCAATAGCTGATTGGGTCATTCCTGTCTCCGACAGTTGGGTGATTTCTTGCTGCTACTGGAATGACCTTCCCGGCGGATTTTAGTGCTGCCCGCCAGCGATCTATTCGGTGGTTTTACCGTTGAAATGTTCAGTGTCGCCCTCGGCATCGGCACGGGTCTGATGGATGACGCCATCCCGGTGATTGGGTGGGGCGTAGAGCGTGTACAGCTTGAGCGCTACGCTGCCGGTGTTGATGATGTTGTGATTGACCCCGGCCGGGACGAGTACCGCAAAGCCGGCTTCAATCGGCGTCCGGGCGCCATTCAGCACGGCCTCGCCGGAGCCTTCTTCGATGCGGAAGAACTGGTCGACCTTGTGAATCTCGGCGCCGATTTCTTCCTGGGGTTTCAGCGACATCAGAACCAGCTGCGAGTTTTTGGCCGTGTAAAGCACTTGGCGAAACTTGTCGTTTTTGATGGCGAGACCTTCAATATTCTGTACAAAACCCTTCATCACAACTCCTTTTGCGCGCCTTTCGGTGCCTTATACAAGCCAAAATGACCAATCCGCAAGCCAGGGACGGCCTGCCGAATTTCACCTTATCCCGCACTGCCGTGCAGCTCTGTACGCCAACGCGCACAAACCTGGCCGGCAAATCCGGGCCTATGGCGCTTCGGCGCGGGCAATGCGCACAATTTCCCCGGCAATCTCTTCGGGCGACAAAATGAAATCGATGCAGCCGCTGGCAATCGCACTTTCAGGCATGTCGGGCTGCTTGGCGGTACTCAGTTTTTGGGCAATCGTGATGCCCCCGATTTCCTTGATGCCGCACAGGGCATCGGCGCCGTCACCGTCGTAGCCGGAGACAATGACGGCAATCAGCTTGCCGTCCCAGTGTTCAGTGAGCGAGCGCAGGAAGACCGTAATCACATCAGGCCAGCCCCGAGGCTTTGAGATTGGTTTGAGGTGAAACTCATCGCCATCGACGTTCAAATCCCGATTGGATGGGATGATGAAGACATGGTTGGGCTCGATCAGCAGCTTTTCCGAGATCAGATCGACCGGCATCGTAGTGAAGCGTGGAAGCACCTCATGGAGTTGTGTGGGCACGGTCGTGATGTGATTCACGATGACCACCGCCACGCCCATGTCGCACGGCAAGTTCTGCAATAGCCGGATATAGGCGTCGAGGCCACCGGCTGAACCACCGACGCAGACAATCGGAAATTTTTTCATGACGATCTCCGCGGCAAAATCGCTGAGCTTGTCATTTGGTATCACCGTCCTGATTCAGCCAGAACCATGAAAAATATTGCAGTACAGCCAGTCCCCAGGTGAAGTTTGCGATGCCGGGAATGCTTATGCTCAAGACCACCTTGTCGACGCAAATATTATTGATCTGATGGTCGTAGGCGAGCTTCGAGTCGAGGCGTTTGAGCGTTCGGTAGGCCTCGGCGACATCCTTGAATTTGCGTTCTCCATCCCGGTCCTTGGTGACGTCAGGATGAAAGCGTTGGGCCAGGCTGCGGAAAGCCGACTTGATTTCGGCACAGGAGGCACATCGGTCAATGTGCAGGGTTGCATAGTGGTTCTGGCGGTTCATTGTTTTTCCTTCACGTTGGCGGCCCGCTTCGCTGGATGTCGCCTGTCGTGGATAGGTGCAGCTGTCGCCATTGCCTCAAAGCTACTCGCTACTGAATATTCATCTGTTCGCCACCCCGCATAGCAATCCTTGTGACTTGGCACTTCGCTTGGCCTTGCCTGAGCGATCAGGCGCTTGCCGGCCAGGCGCAGCAATTCAGTGTTGGGCGGATGGAAGACCGTGCGGCACAAGCGTGCGCGCAGTTCCAGAACGACAAAAAAGGGAGCAAGCAGCTCCCCTCCGGTAATTCGGCTGATGCGCCCCAGGCTGGCGCATCAGCGCTTTTCAGTAGGTCGTGCCGTAATAGGTGTGGACGCTCTTTTCCCAAGTGGGATCAGCCATATTGGGCCAGTTTTCGGTATCAAAACCCGGTGCATTCATCAGGCGTTCTTCGTCGGTATCCATGACAAAGCGCTTGTTTTCGGTATCGACCTTCAGTGCGCTCCAGGGCACGGCGAAAAGCTTTTCCCCGAGACTGAGGAAGCCACCGAAGGACAGCACGGCGTAGCAAATTCTGCCGCTTTCAATGTTCAACATCAGTTCCTTGATGCTGCCAAGTTTTTCGCCTTCCGGGTTGTACACGTCGTCGCCTTTGAGCGTACTGGCGCTGAGCACCCGTGAAGCAAGGTGAGCGGTGATGATTACATTGCTATTGATCGTGTCGTTCATTGACTGCTCCTGAAATTGGTCGGGAAATCACTGCATGCGCGAACAGAAGCCCTGGTTGTCTGGCCAGGGCTGCGAGTATTTATTTGTCCTTGCTGGCGTCCTTGAGGTCTTCTTTCAGGTCGCCGTAGGCCGCCTGGACTTGGCCGCCGGATTTTTGAATCTTTCCTTTCAATTCCAGATCGTCGTCACCAACGAGGCTGCCAGCGACTTCCTTGACTTTGCCTTTGACTTCTTCGACACGACCCTTGGCTTGATCCTTGTTCATGGTGAGCTCCTGATAATGAGATGAAAGGGGACGGGCCTGAAATTGCAATTGCTTGCCCGTGCTGGAGAGATTAGGCAAGGCGGCGCTGGTAATCGGTGCGCTGGCACCCATACGAGCTTGCGCAGGTCAACAAGCTACTGAACAGCCCCGTGATCAAGCCGCAGCCTGCAGCCCGATCCACCGTGGGTCGGGCTTTTTGACGCCTTGTCTCAGCCTTATCTCAACGTGTGTTATCGCACCGACGGCGACTGCACAGTGCCTTTATCGTGCGACTTGTGCCCTAGCTATGGGGCATGACACGAATGGCGCTTGCTTAAGCCAAGGGGATTATAAAACTCGATGTTGTGACCCCATTTTTGGAGGAAGACGATGATGCGTAGGTGCGAATTCATTCGCACGGTCAAGGTATTTTGTGCGAATGAATTCGCACCTACATGCAAGTTTTTGACTTAAGTGAGTGCCATTCGGGCATGACACTTCCCAATCTGCAATAAATTACTCATGAGGATTGCCATGGCCACAATGACTACAGCAGCGTTTGAGCCACGAAATCGCGGCGATGAGCTGGCTAACAGCAATCCCGGAACAGGACTGTCCGGGGCGAGTGCTGTCTCGTGGGGGGCGATCACTGCCGGCGCTGCCGCGGCAGCTTCCTTGTCATTGATCCTGCTTATTCTCGGTGTCGGACTGGGCCTGTCATCGGTATCGCCGTGGTCGCGTGAAGGCATCAGTGCTGCGAGCTTTGGCGTGTCCACCATCGTTTGGCTGATGCTCACGCAATTACTTGCCTCGGCAATGGGCGGCTACCTGGCTGGCCGACTCAGAAGCAAATGGATGGACACGCAAACCGATGAAATCTATTTTCGCGATACCGCTCATGGTTTTCTGGCGTGGGCCGTGGCCTCGCTGGCGACTGCGGCATTGCTGACTTCAGTGATCGGCGCCATTCTCAGCGGTGGTATCCAGGCTGGGGCCTCAGTAATCGGGGGGCTGGCCAATACCGCCACCGTAACGGCGGGCAGCTTTCCTGCCTCCGGGCGAATGGCGTCCGAGGATGCTGGCCCATGGGCTTACTTTATCGATTCCCTGTTTCGCCGCGATGGGAATACCGAGGCCACCCGTTCGGGCGGGCTTAAGCGGCCTGCCGAGGCTACCGAGTACACCATGACCAGGGAGGCTGCGGAGGTCGCTCATGTTTTCATGAACGTCAGCGGTTCTTATTCCCTGCCGCCCGAGGATATACGCTATGTCGGCAAGCTCGTTGCCCAGCGCACGGGCCTGTTGCAACAAGATGCCGAGAAACGCGTGGTCGACGTCTACCAGCGTGCTCAGGCCAAACTGCACGATGCCGAACAGATCGCGAAAGAAGCCGCCGACAAGGCGCGCAAGGCGTCTGCCTATGCTGCGCTGTGGATCTTTGTGTCGCTGCTCAGCGGCGCCTTCATTGCCAGCCTGGCAGCCACTTACGGTGGCCGACAGCGTTATTTGTCAAGATAGTTGTCACGGTACTTAAGCTGCCAATTTTTGTTTTGTATCCTTTTGTCGTACTGGATTGAGGCAAACGGTGCCTGGGCGATCCCAATTTCTGGTGGGGCC
>JAVBXO010000448.1 GCA_030824535.1 Azonexus sp.
GTGAATCCGGGTCATAAACCGCGTACTCGATGGGCGAACTCGGCTGTGCCGGCAGCCAGGGCGGATTGCAGACAAGCAGCGGCGCCCGGCCAGCGGGGAAGAGATCGCCAGCGCAAATATCGATTGCTGCGGTCAACCCAAGTTTTTCAACATTTTCCGTAGCGCAAGCCAAGGCACGCGGGTCCTGGTCGATGGCGATGATTTTGCCAACGCCGCGCCGGGCCAGCACGGCCGCGAGAATCCCCGAACCCGTGCCGATGTCAAACGCCAGATCAGCGCCGGCCGGCAAAGGCGTATTGGCCACCAGGCCGACATATTCGCCACGCACCGGTGAAAACACCCCGTAATGCGGATAAATCCGCCCCTGCACCGCCGGTACCGGCACGCCTTTGCGCCGCCATTCGGCAGCGCTGACCACCGCCAGCAATTCGCGCAGCGCCACGACACAAGCTTCGCCGTCCGCCGCCCCCCAGGCCAGCGTGCACGCCTCCTGAACCTCCTGCGCCCGACGCAGGGGCAGCGTGTAGTCGCCGTTCACCGGCACCAGCAGGCGCGCCAGCAAGGCCGCGCGCTCACCCTGCTGCTGACGATGCCGGGCAAAAGCCTCGGCCGGGGTTTTCGGCGCCTTGCCGCGCAACGCACCAAAACGCCGGTCGGCACGGCGGGTCAGCGCCTGCAGCAGATGCCGGGCATTGACCCAGTCGCCGCGCCACAGCAGCGCCGTCCCCGCTTCCATGCGCCGGTAAGCCTCGTCGGCGGAAAGACGGTCATCAGCGATGTCGACTACAGTCGGCGGCGGCAAGGCGGCTTCGGAGCGCCAGCGGGCGCGTTGCGGCAGGTCGTGTTCCTGCCATTCGATCAGCGGATTCATGGCGGTGCCGGTTTTGGCGTGTTTTCTGCGGTCGACCGCAGAAATGGGGTAAAAATGAAAAACAGTGAGTGGAAAGCCGGCCGATAAGCCGGGTTCTGTTCCTCCCTTGCGGGATTCGGCAATCATTCCTCTAGGCCTGCCGTTACCGACAGGCTCAAGCAACCTACCCGGAAGCAGCGCGGGCCACGCCTGATGCTTCCCTATTTGGTCTTGCTCCGGATGGGGTTTGCCATGCCGCTGAACGTTACCGCCAGCGCGGTGAGCTCTTACCTCGCCGTTTCGCCCTTACCTGTGCGTCTTGCGACGCCATCGGCGGTTTATTTTCTGTTGCACTGTCCGTTGCCTTGGGTCGCCCGACTTGCGCCTGGCGACTTATAACACCCAGCCGTTAGCTGGCATCCTGCCCTGTGGAGCCCGGACTTTCCTCCCGATACCGAAGTATCCAGCGATTGCCTGACCGACTTTCCGGCGCGAATTATACGCGCCGAAGCGCCTTGCAGCGCCGTGCCGGGGATTTATACTGGCAGCAAAACCATAATGAATTCGCCAGACCAAAAAGCAAGGGATACAAAACCCTCATGGCCATGGAACAACCCCCCTTCACCGACAGCGTCCCCCGCGCTTCACTGACGGCGCGACGCGTGGTCATGATCAGCATTGGCACCAGTCTGTTCATGCTGATCGCCATGCTCGGCGAACGCATGCTCTTTCTCAGGCAGCACGAGGAAGAATCCGGTCGCATTGCCGACGCTGAACAGGTCGCTGAGGAAATCCTGCTGCTCGACGAGCGCCTGAGCATGTCCGCCCACATGGCGGCCAGCAATGGAGAGCGCGCCTGGCGCCAGCGTTATGAAGCCAATATCCCCTTGATGCAAGCCGCCTTGAGCAAAGCCCATACGCTTGCCAGGGCCGATGTCGAGCAAAGCTTCCACGGCACCACCTGCCGCGCCAATGAGCAGCTGCTGACCCTTGAGCAGCGCGCTTTCGAGCGTATCAATGCTGCCGATCTGGCTGGTGCACAAGGCATTCTCAACAGTCGCGACTACCTGACGCACAAGCAGGAACTGGCGCAAGGAACCGAGCATTTCCTCAGCGGACTCAAACACGAGGTCGAACAAGCGCGCAATCAGACCCAGCAAGACTCCTGGCTACGCTTCACCGCCATGCTGAACATCGCCCTGCTCGTCTTCGTCTTTCTCTGGCGCCACCTGAACCGGCGTCTGGCAGCGGCGGACAAACTGCTGCTCGCGACGCAAAGCGAAGTCGCGCGCCTGGCGCTGCACGACACGCTGACCGGCCTGCCCAATCGCCGGCGCCTGCAGATGCAGCTTAATAGCCAGCTCACTGCCGCCCGGCGCACGCCGAATACGCGTTTTGCCGTGATGGTCCTCGACCTCGACAAATTCAAGCCGATCAATGACCGTTACGGCCACCCGGCCGGCGACAAGGTGCTGCGCGAAGTGGCCCAGCGCCTGCAAGCCTGTGTCCGCAGCGACGAAATGGTCGCCCGCCTGGGCGGTGATGAATTTGTCGTGCTGATCCGGCGCCAGGACGAAGCGGCCGAAGCCCCGCGCCAGGTCGCCGAGCGCATCATCAACGCACTGGGCGAAGCTTTTCATCTGCCCCAGGCCAGCCCGCGCATCGGCACCAGCATCGGCATTGCCTGCTACCCGGACGACGGCAGTGATGGCGACACCCTGCTCCGCCGCGCCGATATCGCGCTCTACCGGGCCAAGGCCGGTGGCCGTGGGCAGTGGCGCTTCTTCGATGCCGACATGGACCGCGAAGTCATCCGGCGCGCCACCATCGAACATGATCTCGCCCAGGCGATCAGCGAAAACCTGATCCAGCCCTTTTTCCAGCCCGTCGTCGAGCTTGCCAGCGACCACATCATCAGCCTGGAACTGCTGGCCCGCTGGCAGCACCCCGGCCTGGGCGAACTGAGCCCGGGCGAGTTCATTCCCATTGCCGAAAACAGCGGCCACATCGCCGCCCTGACCCTGAGCCTGCTGTGCCAAGCCCTGACGCTGGCACAAACCTGGCCGACCAGACCGGATATCGCCTTCAAGCTATCGTCGCAGCTGCTGCGCGACCCGCATTTCATTGAACACCTGGCCAGCGTCCAGCGCGAAACCAGTTTCCCGCCATCGCGACTCGAAGCCGAGTTGAACGAGCAGGCCGTCATTGACGAGCCCGCACTCTCCAGACAGCGCCTCGGTGAACTCAAGGATCTTGGCCTGAAAACCG
Organism: Azonexus sp.; assembly: GCA_030824535.1. Lineage (GTDB taxonomy): Bacteria > Pseudomonadota > Gammaproteobacteria > Burkholderiales > Rhodocyclaceae > Azonexus. The sequence goes on from JAVBXO010000448.1 coordinate 3,119, forward strand.
CCTTGTGCAATTTCGGCAGCGGTTATTCGGTACTTTTCCAGCTGCCCGAACTGCCCCTGGACCGCATCAAGATCGACCGCTCCTTTGTCCGCATCATGGCCAGCCATCCGGAAAATGAAAGCGTCGTACTGGCGATTCTCGCCCTGACCAATAATCTCGGCCTGCAAGCCACCGCCGAAGGCATCGAAACCGCCGCCGACCGCCAGACGCTGATGCGCCTCGGCTGCCACGCCGGGCAAGGCTTCCTCTATGCCGGGCCGCAACCCGCCGCCAGCATCCCCGGCATGCTGAGCAACGAACCCTGGCTGATGCGGGCTTGAATCGACCCCAAATCTGCGGTGAACGTCCGAAATCAGCCTATTTCTAGCGCAACTCCCATCCAGGGAGATGCTGGTTAAATACGTCATCCCCGCGCAGGCGGGGATCCAGTTTGTTGAACTTCCTGGATTCCCGCTTTCGCGGGAATGACATTTTTGAATATTTCAGCATTTCCCTAGCGCAACTCCCAGTAACTCGGCCGCCCGTAGTTTTCCTTCAGCAAATCGATGAACAGACGCACCCGCAACGGCAAATGCCGGCGCTGCGGGAAAACCGCGTAAATCCCCATCGGCGGCGCCTGCCAGGCGTCGAGCACCGAGGTCAGCCGGCCTTCCTTCAAATCGCCGCCGACTTCCCACAGCGAACGCCAGGCCAGGCCGCGCCCGGCCAGCGCCCATTCGTGCAGCACCGCGCCGTCGTTGCATTCAAAGCTGCCGCCGACTTTGTGCGTATCGACTTCGCCGGACTCGGGATGACGGAACAGCCAGCCGCGCTGCTGGCCGAGCGACAGGCAGTTGTGCTTCGCCAGATCCTCCGGGGTGCGCGGCACGCCATGCTCAACCAGATAAGCCGGACTGGCGACAACCATGCGCCGCATCTCACCCAAACGCACACTGATCAGGCTGGAATCAGTCAGCTCGCCGATGCGGATCGCGCAGTCGATGTTCTCGTTGATCAGATCAACGAGGCGGTCGGAAAGGTTGAGATTGACCCGCACTTCCGGGTTTTCCTTCATGAAATCACCGACTAGCGGCGCCACGTGTTGCCGCCCAAAACCGGCTGGCGCGGAAATTTTCAGATAACCGCTGGCCTTCAAACCGCCCAGCGACACCGCCGCCTCGGCATTGGCCAGATCATTCAAGACCTTCTGGCAATCCTCAAGAAAGGCCTGGCCCTCGAAAGTCAGCGTCAGCTTGCGCGTGGTGCGCAGCAGCAGCCGTGCGCCCAGTCGGGCTTCCAGCGCATCGATACGCCGGCCGATGATCGCTGGCGTAACCCCTTCGGCGCGCGCTGCCGCCGACAAACTGCCGCGCATTGCAACGCTGGCGAAAGCTTCAATTTGCTTTAAGCGGTCCATTTGATACTCAAAGTAAAAGATGAATTGATTCTAGCCCGCTTCCAAGTCTTATAGAAGACCTCTAGAATGCATTGCATCACCACCTTCAAACCGCTATTTCTTCAGGAGATCCGCATGGCCATCACTCTGCCCGCCGGTATGCAAATTACCGCCCCGATCCAGCCCGAATGGGAATCCATCCTCACCGTTGAGGCTCTGGAATTCGTCGCCAAGCTGCATCGCGCTTTCGAAGCCCGTCGCCAGGAACTGCTGAAGGCCCGCGTTGAGCGCCAGGCCCGCATCGACGCCGGCGAAATGCCGGATTTCCTGCCGGAAACCACCCACATCCGCGCTGGCGACTGGAAGGTTGCCCCGCTGCCGAAGGCCCTGGAACGTCGCCGCACCGAAATCACCGGCCCGGTCGAAGCCAAGATGATCATCAACGCCTTCAACTCCGGCGCTGACTCCTACATGACCGACTTCGAGGATTCCAACTCGCCGAACTGGGAAAACCAGATTCAAGGCCAGGTCAATCTGTACAAGGCCATCCGCCGCGAACTGTCGTTCAAGAACGAAAATGGCAAGGAATACAAGCTCAACGACCAGATCGCCACCCTGCAGATCCGTCCGCGCGGCTGGCACCTCGACGAAAAGCACGTGACCGTTGATGGTCAGCGCGTCGGCGGCGGCATTTTCGACTTCGGCCTGGTCTTCTTCCACAACGCCAAAGAGCAAATCGCCCGTGGCGCTGGCCCCTTCTTCTACCTGCCGAAGATGGAAAGCCACCTCGAAGCCCGTCTGTGGAACGACATTTTCGTCATGGCCCAGGATCACATCGGCTTGCCGCAAGGCACGATCAAGGCCACCGTGCTGATCGAAACCATCCTCGCCACCTTCGAGATGGAAGAAATCCTCTACGAACTGCGCGAGCACTCTTCTGGCCTCAACGCCGGCCGCTGGGACTACATCTTCTCCTGCATCAAGAAGTTCAAAAAGAACAAGGACTTCTGCCTGGCCCAGCGCAGCGCCATCACCATGGAAGTGCCCTTCATGCGCGGCTACGCCCTGGCCCTCGTCCAGGCTTGCCACAAGCGCGGCGCCCCGGCCATGGGCGGCATGTCGGCCCTGATCCCGATCAAGAACGACCCGGTCGCCAACGAAAAGGCCCTGGCCGGCATCCGTCACGACAAGACCCGCGACGCCAACGACGGCTTCGACGGCGGCTGGGTGGCGCACCCGGGCCTCGTGCCGATCGCCATGGAAGAGTTCGTCAAGGTGCTCGGCGACAAGCCGAACCAGTGGGAAAAGCAGGTTGAAGGCAACTTCGGCCCGGCCCAGTGGCTCGACTTCCAGCCGGAACAACCGATCACCGAAGCCGGCCTGCGCAACAACATCAACGTCGGCATCCACTACCTCGGCTCCTGGCTGGCCGGCAACGGCTGCGTGCCCATCCACAACCTGATGGAAGACGCGGCCACCGCCGAAATCTCCCGCTCGCAAGTGTGGCAGTGGGTGGTTTCGCCCAAGGGTATCCTCGACGACGGCCGCAAGGTCACCGTTGAAATGGTCCGCCCGATGATCGCCGAAGAACTGGCCAAGGTGAAGGCCTCGGTCAGCGCCCAGGGCGAAGACACCGCCAGCTACGACAAGGCCGCCGTGATTTTCGACGAAATGTCCCTGACCCCGGAATACCCGGAGTTCCTGACCCTGCCGCTGTACGAAGCCATGGCCTGACGCATTCCCAAAAGAGGAAGCGGAGAGAGACTAAAAGCGCCGGGGTAACCCGGCGCTTTTTTGTTTACTTCGCAGCGCAGAAAACCCTGCGCACCGGCTCAAACAGCCAATGGATGCGCGGTCAACAAGCGGGGAATAGCGTTTTCGCCGATTTCCCAGACGGTACGAATGCACGGGTTCAGGCCGTCCGGCGTGGGGCAATGGCAGTCAACCTGATATCGCGCGCCCCAGGGCGTCCGGATCGTTTTCGTTACCCGGTTGTTACGTCCCTGCTCGCACAGTGCTTGGGCAAACCCTTCCCAAGCTGCCAAAGAAAAACCACGGGCGAGAAAGAATCGCGCTTTTGAAGCGCCTTGAAGATGCGCCAGATTGAGCAGGTAGTCGAGCACCTTGCGTTCCTCGACCAGCGCCAGCCCGGCATTCGGCAGTTGCGCTTCCATCAGCCAGCCTCCGGCATCAGGTCAGCGGCAGCAATCGTCACGACGGCCATCTCCCCCGCGACATCGGCAAACTCGACGGCATAAGCGACGCCGCCCCCGTAGACCGCGACCACGGTTCCCTGCTGACCAGCGGCCAGGGCATAGCCCTCGTTATTCACCGCACGCAGCAAGCGCACCACGGCATGCTCGGCCATCGCGCAAGGCCCGAGCAATGCCGCCAACTGCTGGCGGACATCGCGCCCTTGCGCGTCGCGCTCAACCGCAAATAAAAAGAGATTGCCCGACAAATTTGCCCAAGCCTCGCCGATCCGCCGCTTCACTACTGAATCATCGTTGCTCTTGTAACCCTCGCCCTTGTATTCAACGACCAGAGAACGCCCGTCGATCAGTTCGGCGACAAAGTCGGGATAAAAGCGCCCGTCCGGCGTTGGCAACCAGAAAGAAAACTCCGGGAATTTCGGCAGATTGCGCACCCAGTGACGCACCTGCGGCGCCTCCTCGATCGCCACCGCACAATGCAACTCGTGGTCGGTCTGGCGGTGTGGCGGATCTTTCAAATCGCCGATCACGCCGTAATAGTGCTTGTAAAAATGCTGCCGGCCGCTTTCCTGATAATACGGTGGCCGCGCCGGGTACATCCCCGGCTGGAAGCGAAAGGTGTAATCCGCGCTGACACAGCCACGCGGCTCTGCGCCGAGGAAAGAAAGCTGAAACCCGCGTTGGCGCGCTTCGGTAGCAAAACGCGTCAAGGTATCCAGCAAGACTTCGCACAACTGGTTGCGATGCCGATTCAAGGCCGTCAAGCTGAATCCGCCTTCGCGCTGCAGCCATTGCAGCACCCGCGCCAGCCAGGCCAGGCGCTCCACCTGCGTCGTATCCGCCCCGCGCAAGCGCTCATCGAGCCAGCGCAACAAATCGGTTTCGCTGATCTCACTCGGCACCAGATCGAGATTCACCGCGTAGTCCGGCTGCGCCTGTTCGATGCGCAAATGACCGTCGGCCACATCCAGCAAATAGGGTTTGGCTTCGCTATCCAGCCGGAAAGACGGCAAGGCCGGTGACAAGGTGGCCAGCGAAAAACCGGCCAGATCCAGTAGCGCCTCACGCTCGGCCAGATCAAGTTCGCCCTGGGCATCGCGCACACAGAGCAGCGGCATCACGGCGAATGGAATGCCGCGCGCTGACGGCGACAGCATCGCCTGCTGCCGCAGTTCAAAGCGATCCAGCTCCTTTTCCAGCACATCGCGGGACTTCTTGTCCGGCAGGACCGCCGCCAGCGCCGAGCGCAAAGCTGCGGAAGGCGGCGTCTGCAAGCGCAGCGTCACCCCGCCCTCCGGACGCGCCGTCAGACTCAAGCCGGTCAAGGCCTCGCCCTCCAGGTGCAAAACGCCGGACAACAGATCGCCCGCCAGATCAGTAGCAAAGGCCGGCGCCACCGGCAGCGTCAGCTCCAGCGGATCAGGCGCGGGCAAAGCGCCAGCATTCGCCTCATCGAACAAAGGCAAACTGCTGGGAAAAACCGCCTGCGCTGCTTCCAGTTCCTCGAAGCCCATCGCCACCAGCCGGTCGGCCAGTTCGTTGGCCACCCGCGCCGTCTGGGCACTGGCCAGATGCGCATAGGCACGGTTCAGTAGTGGGCTCTTGCGCATCGTCGCATAAGGCATGCGCAAGACCCGGCCCAGCAACTGCTCCATGTCGCGGCTCGACCCAATCTTTTGCAAGGAACAAAAGACGTAGGCAAACGAACAATCCCAGCCTTCTTTCAGCGCCTCGACAGTAATCACCACCTCGATGGGGCAAGCCGGATCGAAGAGATTCACCCCGTCCAGCTCGCGCTGAGTACCGGTTGCCACGGCAATGCGTTCGGCGGCCACCTGCTCCTGCGTCAAAAGATGCTGTTTCAGCACCTCGACCGTCACTTCGCCGGCCTTGTCCTCGGCCTGCAACAGCAGAATCGGTCGCAGATACGGCGTCTCGCCCAGCGCCTCCTCGGCCAGGCGCGTGCGCGTCAGCAGCGCATCGCGCACGGCTTCCTGCCAATTCGGATGCGCCTTGAGCACAATCGGCAGCTTGATCATCTGCTCCGCCTTCAGCTCCTCGGCCGAGACGTGATACAGCACATTGCTGCGATGTGCGCCCTTGCGCAAAGGCGTTGCCGTCATCTCGATCAACGCCGCCGGATTGAGGCGGGCGAAGGTGTCGTAAGTCAGCGCCGTGCGCGCATTGTGCGCCTCGTCGATGATCACCACCGGCCGATGCCAGAACATCAAATTGGCAAAACTGCGCTTGATCTTGCCCAGGTCGGCGCGCGTCAAATACGGCTGCGCTGCCAGATCCTTCTCGCTGACCCGCTCGAAACCCGGCAAATCGGGCGCACGGGCAAAATGCGGCTCGAAGGACTCCTTGTAGGCATAAACATCGCGCCCGGAAGTGTCATCGACGCGCAAAGTCTGCAAGGTGCCGACCACAATCAGCGCCTTCTGCCCGAAATCCTGCGGGCGCAACTGGTCGGCGTCGGCAATATCGAGTACGCGAAAACCATCCACCCCGAAATGCCCTTCCAGCGCCTCGCGATACGGATGGCCGGGCTGGCGCAGCGCCGTCAGCGTCTGGCCGCGAATCACGTTCGACGGCACCAGCCACAAGGCCACCGGCTGCGCCAGCGCACTGCGCGCTTCGGCGTACTCGCGCCAGGCCAGCGCCAGGGCATGCGTCCCGAGCAAGGTTTTGCCGCCGCCGGTCGGGATGCGGATGCACACATAAGGCGTCGCGCCGCTTTCATTGACAAAGCCTTGGCCGAGATACGGCGGGATGTTTTCCGGCGCGATCTCCTGCGCCTTCAAGGCCCCACGAAAAGCCGCATCGAGCCCGGCTTCGTCACGCGCACCGCGCGCCAGCCGGAAAAACTCGCCTAATGCGGTCAACGCCTCTTTTTGATAACTTTTCAGCTGCAAGCTCATGGCGCTCTCTCACCGACCACGAATGTCGTAAGGAATCTGTTTGAAAACGATGCCGGCAGCCTTCAGGCGCTGCGGCGACAAGCGGCAGGATTCGCCATAAATCACCCGCGGCCCGGCCTGCGGCGCGATTTCATCGAGCGTCGCGAGCACCGGCCCGGTCAGCACATTGCCGCCCTGCGGCCGCCGGTCGCCCAGAATGCCGTTGTACAGCAGGTAATAAGCCGTGCCTTCGTGGCAGCCGAGCAGCGGTGTCG
>JAVBXO010000444.1 GCA_030824535.1 Azonexus sp.
TGAACGCCTGCCAACCCCATGCCCTGCAGCGCCAGCAGCCCGAGGCCGCCCCCTGGCCCCTGAAGGCCAACATCGCTGCCAGTTGCCTGGCCCAACAAGGCGTCGAATGCCGGGTCTGTGGCGACTTCTGCGACGCCCGCGCCATCCGCTTCCGGCCGCGCCTGGGCGGCAGCCCGCTACCCGAACTTGATCCCGCCGCCTGCACCGGTTGTGGTGCCTGCCTGGCGCCCTGCCCGGTACGGGCCATCAGCATCAAGCAGCCCTTGCCGGGCGCTTAAGCAGCACCGGCTGACGCAGTGTTGCGCCGGTCGCAGCATCTGCTGCCTGTCGCCAAAAACCGACAGCTGTGTAGCTTGTTCGCCAATGCGACCATGGCGCATGAATCAGAAGCAAGTCTGATCCGGCACGCCTGACGACGAGCAATCCCGCAACGGTGGGTATAAGCTTCAAACTCGCTATCCAGAATGGCCTAGTCTCGCTCATAATGCTCGGATACGTTCATCGCCTCAGCATACGCCGTCAGGAGGACTCATGCACTGGCTCAAGCTGCCCAAACCCCAAACCAGAACCGCCCCGGCCTTCACCGATCCGCTCAATGCCAAGATCTGGCTCGCCGGTCTGTCGCCAAATCAACCCCTGCAGACACTATCTGCACTAACCCAGCAGATCGCCGCCATCGACGGCGCTGCATTGCCGCCCGCAAAGGCTGTCGAACTGCTTGATCTGCTGCGCAGCGCCGCCATCGCGCCACAAGCTGCGGTTGAGCCCAGTTTCCAGCGCAAGGCGCTGCCCATGGCTGAAGGCGACCGGCGGGTCTTTGAGATCGCCGAGTTTCTCTGGCAAACGCTGGCCATCGCCTATTTCCGCAAAGCCCTCGAATTGCCGCCGGAAGAGCAGACTGCCCCCTTGCAAAAGGCGGTGACAGCCCAGCGCATGAACCAATATTGCCATTTCCAGGCCGCCCACGAAGTCACGCTGTTCTCGGTACAACTGCTCTTTGCCATCCTGGCCCAGGCGCAGACCAGGGGTGTCCTGCTGCAGCCGGTAGCAGATCCGGACTTTCCACATTTTGGCGTATCGCATATCGCCGGCCATATCACCTGGGCCTTTTTGCTGCTGCTGATCGATCCCTACCAGCTTTCGCCAGCCCAGTTGATTGTGGCCAACCGGGCCCTGAGTCGCTGGCGGGAGCTGAGCGAATTCCGCACCAGCCCCTCCCCCGACCCGCAGGGCTATAGCCTGGACCTGACGCCGCTCTTCGGTCCGGAGCCTTTCCCCGCCGGGGTGATGCGCTGGCTCGAAATTCGCAAGATCGGCAACAAGCTTGCCAGTCGCATCAATTCACTGCAGAAGGGTGATACTCCGGAATCGCTGAAACTGGGACGCGAACTTTCAGGCGCCGCCTGCATCCGCCTGCTGCATTTGATCGACAGCAACCTGCAGGCTCAATACCGCCCTACCGCCACGGAAGTTGGTGAAATTGAACTGGCATTCGGTACCGAGCATGCCTACATCGTGCTCAAGGGCGAAAACCTGCCCAATGTCGAACGCTTCAACCCCACCAGCAGCCACATCGCTCATCAGCGCCTTGAGTTGTTCGGCTTCGACCAGATTTCGCATGTCCCTGAGGGTGTCAAGAAACTGGCAGTACCTAGCGAAACCTGGCATCTGGTCGATGGTCGCGCCGTGCGTAAACGCGATGCGGCAGGCGAGCGCCGCCAGTCCCCCTGCCTGATTGTCAGCAAACGCAAGGACAAGCTTAATCTGGGGGTCATGCGCGGGATCCGGGTCACGGAAGACGGATCGCTAACCAGCGAACTGGAATGGTTTTACGAGCGGATTGAGGCCGGTTTTTTCAACAGCAAGGGCAGTTCACAGGATGCCACCCGCCACCCCGTCTTTCTGTTGCGCGACGGCGAGGAACTGAGCCTGATCGCCCCGGCCCATGCGGTCGTACGCATTAACGAAGCCCTGTTTCTCACCGGCATCGCCATCGGCAAGGTGATCATCAGCGGCGTCATCGAGCGTGGCGCTGATTTTGTGCATTACAGCGCCCGCAACCGTTAACCAAAAGGCCCGCCAGAAGGCGGGCCGGTATTTCTGCGGTCGACCGTCAAAAACGGCCGAAATCGCTTATTCGAAGTCGATGATGACCTGATCGACCGACAGGCTTTCGCCGACCGCCGCAGAGATCTTCTTGACCTTGCAATCCTGCTCGGCCTTGAGGATGTTTTCCATCTTCATCGCTTCGATGACTGCCAGCTTCTCGCCAGCCTTCACTTCCTGACCGACCTTGACCGCGACTTCGCGGAGCAGGCCCGGCATCGGAGAGAGCAGGAACTTGGAGAGGTCGGGCGCCGGCTTCTCGGGCATCAGCGCCAGCAGTTCGGCAGCACGCGCGCTCATGACCATGAAATCAGCGCGGGTGCCCCAGTGGAACAGGCTGTACTTGGTCTTGTGCCGCTCGACCTGCAGGGTGAACGCTTCGCCATTGCAAGTACCGTTGAACAGCGATTCACCGAGTTTCCAGTCGGAAATAATCTCGTAGTTCTCGCCGTTGTACTCGACGTGGTAGCCACCCGGAATCGGACGTGCCGTGACCGCGTGGTTTTCCTTCTCGGCACCATTGAGGCGCACGACCACCCACTTGTCGCCGACGATGCGCTCGTGACCCTGCAACTGGCCGGTCACGGAAGCGCCACGGTCGGTAAAGGCACGGTAGACGTAAGCAGCCACGGAAACCAGCAGGGCCGGATCATCATGCGGCACCATCGAGGCATCAAAGCCCGTCGGGTAGTGCTTGGGGATGAACCCGGTATCGAATACGCCGGAATGGAAGACCGGATGCTGCATCAGCGCGGCCTGGAACGGGATGTTCGACGAGATGCCACGGATCACGAAGGCGTTCAGGGCATCACGCATGCGGGCAATCGCGCTTTCGCGATCCTTGCCGTGCACGATCAGCTTGGCGATCATCGAGTCGTAGAACATCGAAATTTCGCCACCGTCGTAGACGCCGGTATCGACACGGGTGGTGCCGTTGGCATCGGTGGTTTCCTTCGGCGGCAGGAACTTGACCAGACGACCGGTGGACGGCAGGAAGCCGCGGAACGGGTCTTCGGCGTTGATCCGGCATTCCATCGCCCAACCGTTGATCGGCACATCGGCCTGGGCCAGCGGCAGCTTTTCGCCGTAGGCCACGCGAATCATCTGCTCGACGAGGTCGAGGCCGGTGATCAGCTCGGTGACCGGGTGTTCAACCTGCAGGCGGGTATTCATTTCCAGGAAGTAGAACTCCTTGGTCGCGCCAGAGACAACGAATTCAACCGTGCCGGCTGATTCGTAATTGACGGCACGGGCCAGTGCGACAGCCTGCTCGCCCATGGCCTTGCGCATTTCCGGATCAACGAAGGGGCTAGGCGCTTCCTCGATAACCTTCTGGTGACGACGCTGAATGGAGCAATCGCGCTCGTTCAGATAAACGTAGTTGCCGTGCGAGTCGCCGAGCAGCTGAATTTCGATGTGACGCGGTTCCAGCACGTACTTTTCGATGAAGACGCGGTCGTCACCGAAGGAGTTGCGTGCTTCATTGACGCAGGAAGAGAAACCTTCGTGCGCTTCGGCATCGTTGTAAGCCACGCGCAGACCCTTGCCACCGCCGCCGGCGGAGGCCTTGATCATGACCGGGTAACCGATGCTCTGTGCGATCTTGACGGCTTCGTCCGGACCCGCAATGGCGTCGTTGTAACCAGGGATGGTATTGACCTTGGCTTCGATGGCCAGCTTCTTGGACTCGATCTTGTCGCCCATCTTGGCGATGGAGTAGTGCTTCGGACCGATGAATTTGATGCCTTCTTCTTCCAGACGGCGGGAAAAAGCGGCGTTTTCGGACAGGAAGCCATAACCAGGATGGACGGCTTGAGCACCGGTCTGCTTGCAGGCAGCGATGATCTTGTCGGCAACCAGATAGGATTCTTTCGAGGCAGCCGGTCCAATACAAACGGCTTCATCGGCCATGTCAACGAACAAGGCATCCTTGTCGGCTTCGGAATAGACGGCGACCGTGGCGATACCCATCTTGCGGGCGGTTTTGATGACACGGCAAGCAATTTCGCCGCGATTTGCGATCAGAATCTTAGTGAACATATTCCTTTTTCTCCCTGACGCTTACAGAGGAATGTTGCCGTGCTTGCGCCACGGATTGTCGAGCTTCTTGTCGCGCAGCATGGCCAGCGAGCGGGCAATCCGCTTCCTTGTGGCGTGCGGCATGATGACATCGTCGATAAAGCCACGGGCACCAGCCACGAACGGGTTGGCGAACTTTTCCTTGTACTCGGCTTCGCGCTGGGCGAGCTTGGCCGGATCGTTCTTTTCTTCGCGGAAGATGATTTCCACGGCGCCCTTCGGACCCATCACGGCGATTTCGGCTGACGGCCAGGCCAGATTGACGTCGCCGCGCAAGTGCTTGGACGACATCACGTCATAGGCGCCGCCGTAAGCCTTGCGGGTGATCACGGTAACCTTCGGCACGGTGCACTCAGCGTAAGCGTAGAGCAGCTTGGCGCCGTGCTTGATGATGCCGCCGTATTCCTGCTGGGTGCCCGGCATGAAGCCCGGCACGTCGACGAAGGTCACGACCGGAATATTGAAGGCATCGCAGAAACGGACGAAACGGGCCGCCTTGATCGAGGACTTGATGTCCAGGCAACCAGCCAGCACCAGCGGCTGGTTGGCGACGATACCGACCGGATGGCCGTCGATGCGGGCGAAGCCGATGATGATGTTCTTGGCGTAGTCCGGCTGAATTTCGAAGAAATCGCTGTCATCGGCGATCTTGATCAGCAGCTCCTTCATGTCGTACGGCTTGTTCGCGTTGTCCGGAACCAGCGTATCGAGCGAATAATCCATGCGCTCGGCCGGATCATTGGTCGGCGTGACCGGCGGCTTTTCCTTGTTGTTGGCCGGCAGGAAGTTCATGAAGCGACGCAGCATCGACAGCGCTTCAACGTCGTTCTCGAAAGCCAGGTCAGCCACACCGGACTTGCTGGTGTGGGTCATGGCGCCACCGAGTTCTTCGGCGGTCACATCTTCGTGCGTCACGGTCTTGACGACTTCCGGACCGGTCACGAACATGTAGGACGAATCCTTGACCATGAAGATGAAATCGGTCATCGACGGCGAGTACACCGCACCACCGGCGCAGGGGCCCATGATCATGGAGATCTGCGGCACAACGCCGGAGGCCATGACGTTACGCTGGAACACGTCGGCGTAACCGCCGAGGGAAGCAACGCCTTCCTGAATACGGGCACCGCCCGAGTCATTGAGGCCGATCACCGGGGCGCCAACCTTCATTGCCTGGTCCATGACCTTGCAGATCTTCTCGGCGTGGGTTTCCGACAGCGACCCACCGAAAACGGTGAAGTCCTGCGAGAACACGAAAACCAGACGGCCATTGATCGTGCCGTAACCGGTTACAACGCCATCACCCGGCGTCTTTTCGGCTTGATCCATACCGAAATCAACGCAGCGGTGCTCCTTGAACATGTCCCATTCTTCGAATGAATCCGGATCAAGCAGCAATTCGAGACGTTCGCGGGCGGTCAGCTTGCCCTTCTTGTGCTGGCTGTCGATACGCTTCTGGCCACCGCCGAGGCGGGCCAGTTCACGCTTTTTTTCCAGCTGGCGGATGATGTCGTGCATAAAAACTCCCTAAGTGGATCGGGTAATTCGAACTCAGTGTTTCAGATAGTCGAGCAGCGCATACGCGGCAGCCGCCGGCGTGGTGCTGCCCGCCTCGACGGAACGGGTAAATGCGGGCAGGTTTTCCTGCACGCGGGGGTGAAGCCGGAAATGCTGGCGCAAGCCGGAATCAATCAGTTGCCACATCCAGCTCAAGGCCTGGTGCTGGCGCTTGGCGGCAAACTCGCCGGTCGGTTTCAACGCGGCCTGATATTTCTCGACCAACTCCCAGAAATCGACAATGCCCTGTTTGTGCAGTGCTGACAGCGCGATCACCGGCGGCGACCAGTTCTTTGACGCCGGGCGCAGCATGTGCAGCGCATTGCGCCACTGGGCACGGACGACGGCGGTCGCCTGCTTGTCGATGTCGGCCTTGTTGATGACCACCAGGTCGGCGATTTCAACGATGCCCTTCTTGATCGCCTGCAGGTCGTCGCCGGCATTCGGTAACTGCAACAGGCAGAACATGTCGACCATGCCGGCGACCGTTGTTTCCGACTGACCGACGCCCACCGTCTCGACGATGATCACGTCGTAGCCGCCGGCCTCGCACAGCAACATCGCCTCGCGGGTCTTCTCGGCAACGCCGCCGAGCGAACCGGCCGACGGGCTGGGGCGGATAAACGCCTCTTCCCGTTGCGACAGCAGCTCCATGCGCGTCTTGTCGCCGAGGATGGAGCCACCGGTCACCGACGATGAAGGATCGATGGCCAGAACCGCCAGCTTCTTGCCCTGCTCAATGAGCCAGACGCCCAGGGCTTCGATGAAGGTCGACTTGCCCGCCCCCGGCACCCCGGAAATGCCGATGCGGATGGCGTTACCGGTTTTCGGCAACAGCGCCGTCAGCACCTGCTGGGCGCGTTGCTGGTGATCAGCGCGGGTCGACTCGATCAGCGTAATCGCCTTGGCCAGCGAGCGGCGCTGACCGGCGAGCACGCCATCGACCAGAGCCTGGTCGGCAACAGAAAGGAGATTGGCACGCACGGGCGCTTCGTCCAGCTTCACGTTTTAGCCGCGCGCCTTGCGGATTTCTTCCAGAACCTTGACGGCGGAATCCTCGATGCGGGTACCCGGACCGAAAACGGCCTTGGCGCCGGAAGCGAACAGGAAGTCATAGTCCTGGGCCGGAATGACGCCGCCAGCGAAAACGATGATGTCGTCAGCGCCCTGGTCCTGCAGTGCCTTGACCAGCGCCGGCAGCAGGGTCTTGTGGCCGGCAGCCAGCGACGAGACGCCAACGGCGTGCACGTCGTTTTCAATGGCCTGGCGAGCGGCTTCTTCCGGAGTCTGGAAGAGCGGGCCCATGTCGATGTCGAAGCCGAGGTCGGCGTAGGCGGTAGCCACCACCTTCGCGCCACGGTCGTGACCATCCTGACCGAGCTTGGCGATCATGATGCGCGGGCGACGGCCTTCTTCTTCGGCAAACTTGGCAACGTCGGCCTTGATCTGTTCCCAGCTTTCCTGACCTTGCACAACGCCGCCGTAAACACCCGAAATGGTCTGGTTGTTGGCGCGGAAACGACCGAAGATCTTTTCCAGCGCATCCGACACTTCGCCCACCGTGGCGCGCAGGCGCATGGCCTTGACGGTGAGGTCGAGCAGGTTGCCTTCGCCGGTTTCGGCGGCTTTGGTTAATGCCTCCAAAGCAGCGTTGACCGCAGCAGTGTCGCGGCTGGCGCGGATGTTCTTGAGGCGGGCGATCTGCGAGTCACGCACGGCGTGGTTGTCGATATCGAGGATGTCGATGGCGTCTTCCTTGGCCAGTTTGTACTTGTTGACGCCGACGATGACGTCCTTGCCCGAGTCAATGCGCGCCTGCTTGTCGGCCGCGCAGGTTTCGACCTGCATCTTGGCCCAGCCGGATTCGACGGCCTTGGTCATGCCGCCCATGGCTTCGATTTCCTCGATGATGCTCCAGGCCTTGTCGGCCATGTCCTGGGTCAGCTTTTCCATCATGTAGGAACCGGCCCACGGATCAACGACGTTGGTGATGTGGGTTTCTTCCTGGATGATCAGCTGGGTGTTGCGGGCGATGCGCGACGAGAACTCGGTCGGCAGTGCGATGGCTTCGTCGAGGGCGTTGGTGTGCAGCGACTGGGTGCCGCCGAAGACGGCCGCCATGGCTTCGATGGTCGTGCGCACGACGTTGTTATACGGATCCTGCTCGGTCAGCGACCAGCCGGAAGTCTGGCTGTGCGTGCGCAGCATCATTGACTTCGGGCTCTTGGCATTGAACTTGGTCATGATGCGGTGCCACAGCAAACGGGCGGCGCGCATCTTGGCGATTTCGAGATAGAAATTCATCCCGACGGCCCAGAAGAAGGACAGGCGGCCAGCGAAGGTGTCGACGTCCATGCCGGAAGCGACGCCGGTACGCACGTATTCCATGCCGTCAGCCAGCGTGAAGGCCAGTTCGATGGCCTGGTTCGCACCGGCTTCCTGGATGTGGTAACCCGAAATCGAGATCGAGTTGAACTTCGGCATGTGCTGCGCGGTGTAGCCGAAAATGTCGGCGATGATCTTCATCGACGGCTTGGGCGGATAGATGTAGGTGTTCCGCACCATGAATTCTTTGAGAATGTCGTTCTGGATCGTGCCGGACAACTTGTCCTGGGAAACGCCCTGCTCTTCGGCAGCAACGATGTAGCCGGCGAGAATCGGCAACACGGCGCCGTTCATCGTCATCGACACCGAAACCTTGTCGAGCGGAATGCTGTCGAAGAGGATCTTCATGTCTTCAACGGAATCAATCGCCACACCGGCCTTGCCGACGTCACCAACGACGCGCGCGTTATCGGAGTCGTAACCACGGTGCGTCGCCAGGTCGAAAGCCACCGAAACCCCCTGACCACCCGCAGCCAGCGCCTTGCGGTAGAACGCATTGGACGCCTCGGCAGTGGAAAAACCGGCATACTGACGGATGGTCCACGGCTTGACCGCATACATGGTCGGTTGCGGACCGCGCAGGAAAGGCGCGACGCCCGGCAGGGTATCGCCGAATTCGAGGTTTTCGACGTCTTTTTTGGTGTAGAGGGCCTTGACGGCCAGCCCTTCAGGGGTGTTCCACACCAGGTTATTAACGTCGCCGCCAGGAGATTGTTTGGCCGCAGCCTTCTCCCAAACATCCAGGTTATTGGAATCAAAGAACTTTTCAGACATGACACACCCCTTGCTGATTCGATTTTTTCAGGCCGATGATGCAGAATTCAAAATTCTACGCTTTCGGACCTAGCTTGACATACCAAGTCCGTGATAATACTGTATCCATAATTATGGAAGCAAGTCGGCAAAGCACTGGCTTGTCCAATCCAACCACACCGAAAACATGAACCGTATCGCTCCCACCGCGCTCTATCAGGAAGTCGCCGAACGTCTGCGGCAACGCATCTTCGCCCATGAATTGACGCCAGGCACCTGGATCGACGAGCAAAAACTCGCCGAACAGTACGGCATCTCTCGCACCCCGCTGCGCGAAGCCCTCAAGGTGCTGGCTTCTGAAGGACTGGTTGAACTCAAGCCACGCCGCGGCTGCTACGTTACCGAAATCTCCCGCCAGGACCTCGACGACATCTTCCCACTGATGGCCATGCTCGAAGGCCGCTGCGCCGCCGAAGCCGTCAAGCGCGCCCGGCCGGTCGACATCAGCAACCTCAAGGCCATCCACGAACGCCTCGAAGACGCTGCCCGCGATGGCCGTATCGATGCTTTCTTCGAAGCCAACCAGGAATTCCATAAAAAAATTCAGGAACTCTCCGGCAATCGCTGGCTGCTGTCGGTCATCCAGGATCTGCGCAAGGTGCTCAAGCTCTCACGCATGCATTCGCTGTCGCTCGAAGGCCGACTGCAGCAATCGCTCGACGAACACCGCCTGATCATGGCTGCCCTCGAGCGTGGTGATGGCACCAAGGCCGAGCAACTAATGCACGATCACCTGCTATCCGGTCGCGAAGCTCTGGCCAAAATGCTCGACACCCCGGCCAAGGCGGCATGAGCTGTTAGCTGTTAGCTGTTAGCTGTTAGCTGTTAGCTGTTAGCTGTTAGCTGTTAGCTGTTAGCTGTTAGCTGTTAGCTGTTAGCTGTTAGCTGTTAGCTGTTAGCTGTTAGCTGTT
>JAVBXO010000357.1 GCA_030824535.1 Azonexus sp.
AGATCGGCAGCAGCAACTACAACGGCAAGACCATGGAGCTCGCCCCGCGCACCATCGCCAACACCCGGCTGAGTTACGGCAACGCCAAAACCGGCTTCGCCCAGCTCGAATGGCTGCACTTCGGTCGCTGGTATTCCGATCAGCTCAACACGGTTGAATACGGCGGTCACGACCTGCTCAACCTGCGCGGCAGCTACCCCATCGCGCGTGACCTGAGCTTCTTTGGCAACATTCACAACTTGACTGACCAGCGCTACGCCGAAAGCACCGGCGTCAGCTCGGGCAACGCCACCTACGCGCCCGGCCTGCCGCGCACCTTCACCGTGGGCCTGCAAGCCAGATGGTAAGCAAGCTGCTGACGCTGTTCGCCGCCGGCCTGCTCTCGGCCGGCGTCGCCGCCCACGACCACGCTGCCGCCAAGCCGGTGGCCGGTGATTACGCCAAGGTCTGGTTGCAAAAGCAGGAAAGCGCGCCGCGCCTGGCCATTGCTGCCAGTTTCGATGAGCAGGGTCGCTTGTGGCGGGCACGGGTTGTCGGCCGGCAGATATTCGTCAGCCATTCCACCGATGCCGGTCGGCATTTTTCGCCCGAAATTGCGGTCAACCGCGAAAACGAGCTGATTTCCGCCGACGGCGAAGCCCGGCCGCAACTCGCTGTTGTCGGTCAGCGCGTCTATGTCAGCTGGACGCAGGCGCTGCCGCAGCCTTTCGCCGGTCACGTCCGCTTTGCCGTTTCCGAAGACGGCGGCCAGACCTTCAGCGAACCCGTCACGGTCAATGACGACGCACGGCCGATCACCCACCGCTTCAACGCCATGCTCGCCGACCCGCAAGGCGTGACCCTGGCCTGGATCGACAAGCGCGACGGCAGCGGCAATCGCGACTACACCGGCGCGGCGATCTACACCGCGCGTTCGAGCGATGGCGGTAAATCCTTTGCCGCCAATCAAAAGCTCGCCGATCACTCCTGCGAATGCTGCCGCCTCGGCATCGCCGCTGATGGCGATGGCACGCCGGTGGTTTTCTGGCGCCACGTCTTCGGCAAAAACATCCGCGACTTCGCCCTCGCCCGCGTTGGCGAGCCGCTGCAGCGCGTCAGCGAAGACGGCTGGGAAATCGACGCCTGCCCGCACCATGGCGGCGCGCTGGCCATCGCCGGTGATGGCGCCCGGCATATCGTCTGGTTCACCGGTGCGGCCAATGGCCCCGGCCTGTATTACCGGCGGATTGCCGGTGCGGAAATGGGCCAGGCCCAGGCCTTCGGCAATCTCGACCAGCAGGCCGGACATCCGCAAGTCGCTGTGTTCAAGGGCCAGGTCCATCTCGTCTGGCGGGAATACGACGGCAAGCACAATCAAATTCGCACGCAAAATGCCGTCGACCGCAAAAACCGCTGGAGCAAGCCGCAAACCCTCGCCAAAACCACCGGCGCCGCCGACGATCCGCTGCTGATCAGCGACCAGAAAGCCCTGTGGCTGATCTGGAATACCGCCAACGACGGTCTGCAAGTCAGAAAGCTGATGCCATGAATCCCGCTAAGCGTCATTCCCGCGTCGGCGGGAATCCAGAAAAGCCGCGTCGATGCTTGCCGCAAGCCATCGCCCGTCTCGTCGCATCCGTCTTGGTCAGCCTGCTGGCCTTTGCCGCCCAGGCCGAAATCCGGCCTTTTGCGGTGGACAGCCTGAAACAGATCGAAACCGCCCGCCAGGGCAAAGCCTTCATCCTCGGCTTCTGGTCGGCCAACTGCACGCATTGCCCGGCCGAGCTGCGCACTTTGGCCGAACTTGCCAAACGCCACCCCAAACTCGACATCGTGCTGGTCGCCGCCGACACCCCGGCCGAGATTCCCGAGCTTGTCCGCCTCGCCGAAGAATACGGCCTGACCCGGCAGGCGCAGTGGGTGTTTGCCGACGCCCAGCCCGAACGCCTGCGCCTGGCCATCGACCGGCGCTGGTACGGCGAACTGCCGCGCACCTATCTCTATGACCGCCAGCACCGTCGCGAAGGACGCTCCGGTGTCATTCCCGCCGAAGCCCTCGAATCTTGGGTTGTTGAGCACGTAAAATAGCGGGATGTCCACCGTGCATGCCCTTCGCCTGATGCCTGCCACCCTTCCCGAATGGCGGCGTTGCGGGCCGTTCATGCTGCTCGCCGTGGCCCTGCACGCGGGCCTGTTGCTGCTTGGCAAACCGCTGCCGCAGGCGCCGGAAAACCTGCCGCCGCTGACCGTGACTCTGACCAAACCGCCACAGCCTTTACCCGTCGCGCCCCCCAAGCCGGAGCCGGTGCGCCAGACCGCTGCGCCGACCCCTACCCGCGAACGCCCGCAATCCCGCCCGACGCCGGTGCTGGCCATGACCCCGGAGCAACAGCCGCTCGCTACCGCACCCGCTGTCGTCGCGCCGCCGGCCCCCGTTGTCGAAGCCGCCGCCAAACCGGCCGCCAGCACCAGCAGCGCCGCTACCGCCAGCCCGAGCATCAGCGCCGTCCGTTTCGACGCCGCCTACCTGCAAAATCCCAAGCCCAACTACCCGGCGCTGTCGCGGCGCCTTGGCGAAGAAGGCAAGGTGCTGCTCAAGGTGCGTGTCGGCAGCGATGGCCGGGCGCTTGTGGTCGACCTCGAAAAAAGCAGCAATTTCGAGCGGCTCGACAACGCCGCCCGGCAAGTCGTCCAGAGCTGGCGCTTCGTTCCCGCCCGGCGCGGTGAAGAAAGCATCGAGGCTTCGGTCATCGTCCCCATCGTCTTCCGCCTCGATACTTGAGCAATAAACGCAAAAGCGCGTAGAATCCCGGAACTTGTTTCATGGCAGCCGGTCATACGGTTGCTAACAAATCACTGGGGCCGACATGGCTTCGACGTGGGTTGCGAAGCAGGTCAGGGCATACCGAGGACCAGTCACCTCGTAAATCCATCTGGAACGCACTAACTGCCAACGACGAGCGTTTCGCTCTAGCCGCTTAATTGCGGCTGGCTTCCGAACTGATTTACTCTTGGGTCAGGTAGCGCAAGCTACATCGGAATCATATACATGAGATAAGGACCGGCCCCGCTGCGTGGCCAGTCACGAAAATTCAGCAGATCGCCTGAAGCGAGCCTGTTCGGCCGGCGCGTCACGGTTAAAACCCAATTGACCGGACTAAGTATGTAGAACTGCCTGTGTAGGACTTGCGGACGGGGGTTCGATCCCCCCCGGCTCCACCAAATACCTCTCCAGTGAGAGACAAAGAAGGCCAGAAACCCTAGAGAAATCAAAGGTTCTGGCCTTTTTTATGTCCACAGTAGTCCGACTGTTCTGACCTGGCTATCGCTGTACAAGAAGATTCTTTTGGCATTGTCCGATGCTTGTAACGGCAGTACATTGGCAGTCTTGCCAACGAGGCCTGCCATGCCACGCCAAAAGAACGAAACGCTGACCATCAGGACCACCGCCGAGATTAAAGACTTGCTCCGCCAGGCCGCAGATCGAGAACACCGCTCGCTGGCATCCATGATCGAGGTTCTGGTCCGGGATTACGCCAAGAAGGCTAAGCTGCAAGCTTCGATGGCAGCACCGAGCGCAAGGGAGAACTAGGCCATGCGTTTGCTCAAAAACTCAGGCGCTGATCGCGTCATCGACCTCCTTGATCCGAAGTTGCAGGAGGACGGCCAACTCGATGTTGTGACCCCGGAGTTCTCGTTGTTCGCGTTTTCGGCGCTGCAGGGCAAGCTTGCGACGCTCAAGCGGAGCAACATCGTCATTCCTCCTGTAGATAGCGAACTGGGGCTGCTAGGTAACGAGGCCGACCGACCGGCCAGAAACCAGATGCTGTCGCGTTGGTTGGCAAAGCGATGTGCGGAGTGGGCTAAAGAAAAAGCGGAGATTCGCGTAGCCAAAGGCAAGGTGCCACAAGGAGTGGCGGTTGTCAGAGACGCCAACGGTGCCGCCCAGCAAGTTGTGATGGGTTCCTTCGGACTCACCAGCGATGGTCTGGGGATTACGCCTGGCAATCCCCTTAACCTCATCCAGGCATCCGATACGGCAGATGAAGCCACGAGCTTGAGCCAATGGTTCGACCAGCAATGGAACACTCTCCCTCACGACGACGCAAGCAAGCAGGCGTTTCTCGAGACGCTGGAGGCCCTGGCTGCCGACTGTCCCCCTTTCACGCTCTATGCGCTGATTCTTTCCCATGTCTTCAGTCATGCCGAAGATGAGATGGATGAGGAGCGCATCGTCAAATCAGCCACTGGCATCCGCAATACGCGGGTCTGGAAGAAGCTATACAAATTCCAGCGGGATGGCGTCGTCGGAGCCATCGACAAACTGAATCGGTTCGGCGGCTGCATCATTGCTGACAGCGTTGGTCTTGGAAAAACCTTCGAGGCTCTGGCTGTCATCAAGTATTTCGAGCTTCGCAATGACCGGGTACTGGTGCTGTGCCCGAAGCGTCTGCGCGACAACTGGACGCTGTACAAGGTCAATGACAAGCGCAACGTGCTGGCAGCCGACCGCTTTAACTTCGATGTACTTAATCACACGGATCTTTCTCGGGAAGGCGGCACGTCGGGCGATATCGACCTGGCCCATGTGAATTGGGGCAACTACGATCTGGTGGTCATCGACGAGTCGCACAACTTCCGTAACAAGGCCACCCACAAGGGGCGTGAATCCCGTTACGACCGCCTGATGCGGCGGATCATCAAGGAAGGCGTTAAGACTCGGGTACTGATGCTATCGGCCACGCCGGTCAATAACCGTCTTGCCGATTTGCGGAACCAGATCGCCTTTGCCACTGAGGGCGACGACACCGCATTGATGGAGCACGGCATCGCCAGCATCGAGGCCACGACGCGCAAGGCGCAAGCCCAGTTCAACCGCTGGCTGAGTCTGGATGACGAAGAGAAAACCCCCAGCCACCTGGTCGAGATGCTGGGCTTCGACTACTTCACCCTGCTGGATCACCTGACAATTGCGCGCTCCCGCAAGCACATTCAGAAGTACTACGGCACGGCAGAGACCGGCTCCTTCCCGGTGCGACTGCCGCCGATCAATATCAAGCCCGACGTGGATCGTGCCGGTGAGTTTCGTTCGATTCGAGACATCAACCTGGAGATTCGTCGGCTGAATCTGGCGGCCTATGCGCCGCTGCGCTATGTCCTGCCGCACAAGCAGGCCGACTACGACGCCAAGTACAGCACCCAAATTCGCGGGGGCGAAAGTTTTTTCCGGCAGGTTGACCGGGAGGAAAGCCTGATCCACCTGTTGCGCGTCAATGTGCTTAAACGCCTGGAAAGCGCGGTGTCGTCCTTCACGCTCACTGTGCAGCGGCAACTGAAGGATGTGGAAGCCACGCTGGCACGTATCGAGGCCCACGATGCCGAAATTGAAGAACTGGACATTGCTGATGTAGATATTGACGACCCGGCCTTTGAAAGCTTGCTGGTCGGTCGCAAGGTCAAGGTCTTGCTCACCGATGTTGATTTACTGCGTTGGCGGCATGAACTGATCGAAGACCGCAATCGCCTCGCTGCCCTCTATGCAGCAGCCAAGCAGGTCGATGCGGCACGGGATGCCAAACTGACCGCATTGCGCGAAATCATCGCTCACAAGTGCCTGCATCCAAGCAACGCCGGCAACAAGAAAATCATCATTTTCACGGCGTTTGCCGACACCGCCGCCTACCTGTACGAACAGCTATCGGCCTGGGCCAAGGCTGACCTGGGCATCGAAAGCGCCCTGGTGACAGGCGCTGGGCGAAACCAGACCAGCCTGCCGCATCTCCGCAAGGATCTCGCTTCCCTCCTGACCGCCTTTTCCCCGCGATCCAAGGAACGTCCTGCCGATCTGGCGCACGAAGGCGAGCTGGACTTGTTGATTGCGACCGACTGCATCAGCGAAGGTCAGAACCTGCAGGACTGCGACTGGCTGATCAACTATGACATTCACTGGAACCCGGTTCGTATCATCCAGCGGTTTGGTCGTATCGACCGGATTGGCTCGCCCAACGAGCGCATTCAACTGGTGAATTTCTGGCCGAACATGGCGCTGGATGAGTACATCAATCTCGAACAGCGGGTCAGCGGTCGCATGGTCTTGCTCGATATTTCGGCAACCGGCGAAGAGAACCTGATCGAACAGCAGTCCGGCAACCCCATGAACGATCTGGAGTATCGCCGCAAGCAACTCTTGAAGTTGCAAGATACGGTGATCGACCTCGAAGACCTGTCTTCTGGCGTGTCGATTACCGATTTAACACTGACCGATTTCCGTATCGACCTGGCGCACTACCTCAAGGCCTACCCCGGTAAGCTCGAATCCCTACCCTTAGGGGCCTGTGCTGTTACTACCAGCATGGATGCGGACATTACGCCGGGTGTTATTTTTTGCCTGCGGGCCGAAGGGGCCGCTGCACAGAAAATTACCGAAGCAGGCTACCCGCTGGCCCCGCATTTCCTCGTTCATGTCAGCGAAGCGGGGTCGGTTGAGCTGCCCTACCCCCAAGCCAAGCGTATCCTGGACTGGCTCAAGCGTGTCAGCTTGGGCCGTGATACGCCAGACTCGGCAGCCATCAAGCGTTTCGACAAGCGGACCAAGCACGGTGCAGACATGGCATCAGTGCAGCAATCGCTTGCTGCCGCTGTCGCCTCAGTTGTTGGCAAGAGTGAAGAGCGGGCGATAGCCAGCCTGTTTTCGCCGGGTGGAACCCATGCCTTGAAAGGCGAGTTCGCTGGTAGCAATGATTTCGAGGTCGTTGCCTACATGGTGATCTTGCCGGAGCAATCGGCTTGACCGTCAGCTTCGACCTGCCCCGCCTTGTTGCCGCCCTGGGTTTTCCAGAGCGTGCTGCGGTCAACCAGCGTATTCCGAAAAAAATGCTGCTCGAAACGGGGGCGCCGACGGCAGCAGATAAACGCGCCATCACGGACGGCATTGACGATATTCACTGGCTGGCTGCGCTGAAGCCGGTGACGGTCGGGGTTCCCGCCTATCAGGATGAGGCGCGTGATTACCTCGAAATCGCTGTCCTGAGCATTAAGCTGCGCCCGGAAGCCAAGGCCAGCCGTATTGCCGAACTGGTGCATCGCGCCATTCCTTATCCGACTTTCTTGATGGTGTACTCCCCGGTCGGGCTTAGCATCTCGCTAGTCCATAAACGCTGGGCACAAAACGAAGCCGGAAAAACTGTGCTCGATGGCGCTGTGCTGGAAACCTGCTTGCATTCCCCCGGTCGGCCAGACCTGATGCAACAGTTTGTTGATGCCCTGTCTCTGGAAAAACAGCCACGCCTATCGCTTTACGCGCTCTATCAAGGGTGGATGAATACCCTCATTGCACTACAGACGGCCTTCGTTACCGGTGTTTTTGCTGTTTCTTCATCCCGCGAAGGCGCTGTAGAGCGCCATAAAGCAGTGCAGGAAGTGAAGAAGCTGCGGGTCGAAATTGCCCGCCTCAAAGCCATCGCCATCAAAGAAAAGCAACTGGCCCAGCAAGTTGAACTGAATTTAGCGATCAAGCGCCTGGCGGGGGAAGAAACCAAGATGCTCGGTTTGCTTAGAGGGGAGAAGGCATGAAGGCCCTGCTACCTGAGAGAATACACACCAGCCACGCCTGAATCCGCACCCGCTAGCCCAAATACACACCAGCCTGCGTAGAAAAAAGACTTAACACCATGCAAAAAATCGAAGCCAACAGCCCTGAAGCGCAATCTGCCAACATTCTGGCCGACAACCTGGCCCAACTGAAAGCCTTGTTTCCCGAACTGGTGACGGAAGGCACAAACGGCCCGGCGATCAATGTCGATGTGCTCAAAGCCTTGGTCGGTGACCAGACTGTAACCGATGCTGACGAGAAATATGGCCTGAACTGGCATGGCAAGAAGAAGGCGCGGCAGATTGCCCTGACCCCAAGCACCGGCACCCTGCGCCCCTGCCCGGAGGAAAGTGTCGATTGGGAAACGACGCAGAATCTGATGATCGAGGGTGACAACCTTGAAGTGCTGAAGCTGCTGCAGAAGAGCTATGCAGGGAAGGTCAAGCTGATTTACATCGACCCGCCCTATAACACCGGCAATGACTTTGTTTATCCCGATAATTTTCAGGACAACATCAAAAACTATCTGGAATTGACCGGCCAAACGAAAGACGGAGCAAAACTTACCACCAATACCGATGCCAGCGGTCGTTTTCATACCGACTGGCTGAACATGATTTATTCGAGGCTGAAGTTGGCTCGGAACCTACTTCAATCTGACGGAGTGATTTTTATCAGCATTGACGATAGTGAACTAGCAAGACTGCGAATGGTTGCCGATGACATATTTGGCGAAGAAAACTTTATCGCGTGTTTTATCTGGAAAAGCCGCCAAAACAAAGACAACCGAACCATCACGGGCGCTTCGATAGACCATGAATATGTGGTTTGCTATGGAAAATCTATTAGAGGGGCCGCACGAAATCGCAGTCAATACTCAAACCCTGATGGCGATCTAAGAGGCGATTGGACTAGTGCAAATATGGTTGGTATTGCCACCGCAGACCGCAGACCGCAGACCAAACCTTCATTACGACCTCATCAACCCAGAAACGGGAATCAACTATGGCTGCCCAGAAATGGGATGGCGCTATGAACCTAAAACGATGAGCCGATTGGCTACGGAGAATCGGATACTTTGGCCTGTTTCTGCAGATGGCAGACCAAGGCGTAAGGCCTTTTTATCTGAACTAGACTCGGACTACACTGGATTCTCGACGATCATTGGCGAAGGGTTATTTACTCGGGATGGTACGTCTGACATCAATTCGTTGTTTGATGCGCGAGTTTTCAATTTCCCTAAACCAGTAAAGTTTATCCAGAGCATCGTTGAGCAGGGGTCGAAGAACGATGACATTGTTATGGATTTCTTCGCCGGGTCAGGTACAACGGCACACGCTGTAATGGAGCAGAACGTGTTTGATGGTGGACTGCGACGTTTTATAACAGTCCAGTTGCCAGAGCCACTTGATCCGGCTGATCGAGAGCAAAAAACTGCCTCTGATTTTTGTGACAAGTTGGGCAAGCAACGTACGATTGCAGAATTAACAAAAGAGCGCATTCGTCGTGCTGCTGCAAGAGTTCAGTCAGATTACCCCTCATTTAAGGGTGATACAGGCTTCCGCGTCTTCAAGCTCGACACCTCCAACATCCGCGCTTGGAATCCTGCGGTCAACGACCTGAAAACCTCACTTTTCGACCACCTCGAACACCTCGAATCAGGCCGCAGCAGCGACGACATTCTTTATGAAATTCTGCTCAAGCTCGGCCTGGACTTGTGTGTTCCCATCGAGAAGCGCGAAATTGCGGGCAAACAGGTCAATAGCGTCGGTGCCGGGGTACTGATGACCTGCCTGGTCGACAGCATCAAGGTAGCCGAGGTGGAAGCCCTGGCGCTGGGCATGGCCGCCTGGCGTGAGGAACAAGGCACGGTCGGCGACACCACTGCCGTATTCCGTGACAGCGCCTTCGAGAACGATGTCGCCAAGAGCAATCTGGCAGCGATCCTCGAACAACATGGCGTCAAGCAAGTGCGGAGCTTGTAAGCATGCCCATGCCAGCCCAGCCCAAGATTTACCACATCTGCCATGTGGACCGGCTGCCGTCGATCCTGACGTGCAATGGGCTTTTCTCGGATGCGAAAGTGTTGGAGCTTGCATTGCCGGGTACAGTGGTTGGTATGAGCAATATCGTTATTTGTCAAGATAGTTGTCACGGTACTTAAGCTGCCAATTTTTGTTTTGTATCCTTTTGTCGTACTGGATTGAGGCAAACGGTGCCTGGGCGATCCCAATTTCTGGTGGGGCCGG
>JAVBXO010000384.1 GCA_030824535.1 Azonexus sp.
TGCCGTAGCCAATAAGCACCGGCATCGATAACTCGGCGAGCCAGGGTCATCACGGAAATTTCCTTGTGCTTTGGATTGGCCACGCTCTGAAAGAATTTCTGCATCTGGCTCTCCTGGGCACATTCTCCAATCACTCGGGGTGCTGGGGTCAGGTCCTGGGGTCAGGTCTTGGGGTCAGGTCCTGGGGTCAGGTCTTGTATTACGATATTTCAATGTCGTAATACAAGACCTGACCCCGATTTACCGCTCGCGGTCGCTTTGCTCAATGATTGAGAAATGAGCAAGCCAGTTGTATTGATAGTAGCGCTTGGAATTTTCGATGTAACCGATAAAGGCCACAGCTTTGTCGTTTGGCGACAAAGTAGGGTTACCCCAGCTACTAGGAGTACCAACAAACGATATTTCGCCGGTATTGTATTTGGGCGAACCTTCATGCTTAGACGTATAGGCTTTGAGCACTCTGGCAGTGGCAGCCTGCCCATCAATGCAAATGCGATCAATTAGTAACGCGTCTGTTGAGGCTAGCCGCTGCGCAAGGAAAGAGTAGAGACCTTCAAGTTCCATATGAAGGGGCCTAACGTTGTAGGTAAGGGGCGCTGCGCGGCGGTTTATCGCGCAGCGTCCAGCGACCGAAGGGAGCGGCCTTGACCGAAAGGTTAGGCAGTGCGGCCGACTGCATGCCCTTGGTGCCATTAAAAATCAACGACAAATACATCTCCGTCTCGTGCGATCTCGATTCGAGATGGGTACAGGATGAATTGATATGGTGATGTCTCCGTCTGTCTGAGAATCCCCGTAATCGAGCAACTATCCACATACAAGAACTGGCCTCCAAGATACACAGGCACTGAATCCAGCAATGCATCTTGCACCAGCGGAAATGGCAATGCCACTTGGAAAGAACTTTGCGGGTCTCCGTCGGTGACAAATGTGCTTTCACCAGAGAAGAGAGTGCCTGAGAGGTGAATTTCCTTTCCCAGTTGGTCGGGAGCACTTGCGATGATGGAGCGGATGTCCATTGATCTGCCTAACGTGGAGCTAACCGGCGCTGCGCGGCTTTATCGCGCAGCGTCCAGCGACCGAAGGGAGCGAGGTTGAGCGCAGGGTTAGGTGCATATTGGCGGGCGCCACATGAAATGCACCTTCTCAGTTGCCCGATCTCTTGGGGAGAGAATACGGACATATGATTTCTCTATGTAGGGCTTCTCATCAGCAGGCATATAAATCTGAAGCTCGTAAAATTGCTGGTCGTCTGGAACGAAGCCAATGATCTGCTCCCAATCAGGACCGACAGTACCCCCTGTAAGGAGGGCATGAGAGCTAATTTCTTCAAGCTCGGCCTTAGTGAGATGCTCGGTTGCAACACTTTTAAAGGCCAGCCGAGCGAGCTCTTTTGCCTCCTCAAATGTTCTATGGGCGTACTGATGGCTCATATGCACCTAACGTTGTAGGTAAGGGGCGCTGCGCGACGCTTTATCGCGCAGCGTCCAGCGACCGGAGGGAGCGGCCTTGACCGATTTGTTAGAGCGCGTTTTATGACTTTGCATTCGTGGAGTCATTGTTTTTTGCTCCTGTTCCAAAGCCCACCTCTAGCCCGAGATCTAGATCTTTAACCATTTCAAGAACTGACTCGGGAACGAAATATTGCCCCCACGACACTTTCCCTGCGCCCCAGATAGATATAAATGCGTCAGCAAATAGGGCTCTATTGAAGCGAATAAACTCGATCAACTCTGTATTTTGTTCTTCGCAGTCAAAAGCGATAGAGGCATAGCGCTGCTGAGTTGTAGGACGAGCACCTGAGTTAACCTCTGGAAAGAGTGCGCGGATTCTGACATTCATTTCGTGATCAATCCCTTCGACGACTAATCGGTAGGATATTGTTTCAACCCAATTTACTCGACCAGGGTGTGAGGACATAGCGCTCTAACGTAGAGCTAACCGGCGCTGCGCGGCTTTATCGCGCAGCGTCCAGCAACCGAAGGGAGCGAGGTTGAGCGCCGGGTTAGGTACCATGTTTGAGTTTCGAAGTCTTTAGTATGTCCGGATAGGCTTTCTGGATAATACCTTCGGCGGCAACATAGTCGGAGACCACCAAAGTGGCGCAGGAAATGGCTTTACCTGATAGCGACTTGTAAGTCGAGAGGCGGATGGCTCCCGTCTTCGTTGGATCGTTCAAGTGCTGATACGGCCTAGCGCCAAGCTGTTTGTCTTTGCCCCAGTAGAGAGGATAGAGCGTGCCTTCGATTGGGTGAACGTTCTCTAGTTTGGCGATCCTAGATAAGCCACGTGCCTGCGCTTCTTCAAAGAGACTTTTCAAGTCGTTTTTATCGAGATGAACTGCGAATCCGTACACCGCTCCAGGGAAGAGTGTTGGCCTAAGCGCCGGCAAAGTGAATTCGCCGCTTGCGTCGACTTCGGAAATGGTGCTCTCAAAGAGAGCGCGTCGCATTGCGGCGACTAGTGATTGATGTGTGTTCATGGTACCTAACGTGCTAGCTCAGCGGATGGCGGACAGCGAAGCTGGCCGACGGTCCGCTGGAGCGGAATGTTAGACGGGAAAATGGTGCGAATGATGATATTGGCATTGGTGTAAGGCTAGCCGTTGCGTAGGAGAAAGAAAAGGGCAAGAAGGCAGGCAAGACTGAGAATAAGGACGAACTGTAGCGCCCTGCCATTGGCGTAAAGGACAGGGTCGTTAAACCGAGCAAACCTACCGAACAATACGAAACCAAACAGAGAGTTCTCGGTATATGAACCTTCTGGGTTTACAAGTTTGGGAGAGCCAAGCTCGGCCCAAACAGAAGGAAACGCTGTGCGCAGGTGAGCCAAGAAACGTAAATGGTAGCGAGCACCCATTACGACTAGAACAACTAGCCCGGCGGAGACCGCCCAAGTAAGTAATTGGGTTGCAGGGAGCATTGCCGTCTAACGTGTAGCTAACCCGACGCCCGTCAGGGCGGTCGGGTTGAGCGGAGTGTTAGAACAGTTTGCCGGGAAAGCGGCGGCGCAAGCGAACTGCTGGCAGCCGAGACAGCTGGTGGCAAACGGAAAGTGCCGGGCAGCCGGAAATAACACGAAACCCAGGGATTTTGAATTTCGTTGAAATTTCCGGTTGACCGTAGCAACGCCGAAAACGCTGAGCCGACGAGCTAAAACAAGCACGGCGCCAAGAGCAAGCGACGGGCGGCGAAGTGACATGGGATTGATGCGGCTATTTCACTTGAAGAACACGTTCTAGGGAGGAGCCCTTTGTTGCGAGATGGCACTGGTGATAAAGAGTAAGCCAATAAGTCCTTGATTGAATTTGCTCCTCTGTTACGCGCTCGAAAGACGAGATGTGTTTCATGAGATCAAATGCAACTCGTTCTTGTGCATCTTGAGAAACCGTGATGGGCCCTGAAACTGAAACTGAATCGCTTGACATAACTATTTCCTGTGGTTGTGGTAAATGAAAGTTCTAACGTTGTAGGTAAGGGGCGCTGCGCGGCGCTTTATCGCGCAGCGTCCAGCGACCGAAGGGAGCGGCCTTGACCGCAGTGTTAGAGGTTGTCAATGCCGAGCCACTCCCTAGCACGAATAGGCGGCTTGACCTTGGAAAAGCCAGACGAGCCATAGTTGTAGCGATGACCACTTGAGTTTTCAGCTACAACGGTTGCAGATTCGTCGGGGACGAGCGCAATTTTTCCGATGAATTTTGAGAATGCCTCCGGCGGCAAGACTTCATTTTGCAAATGCCTGATGTAGCCGGGCGTGAGGCGAATAGCGGACGGCCACTCGCCAAAGGTAACGTAGAAACCTTCGATTGCCCCGAGTATTCGGGCGAGTGTTTGACCACCTGCGATTGTGCTCAAGCGAGACCTCTAACGTAGAAGTAACCAGACCTGCGCGGCTTTTCGCGCAGGTCTGGTTGACTGCCGGGTTGGGGCTCACGTCGGAAGCCATGCCTTGACTTGCGCTAGTTGGCCGGCGGAGCTCACTGCGGCCTTTGGTAAAACGAATGCCTGTGAGTTGTCGATGAATAGATAAAGGTTTCTGTCATCCTCTGCGAGATAGCTGAAGGAAGACCACGGGTAGTGCACCACGCCATAGGCTCCCTTCGCACTGAGACCGCCGGGGTCAAGGTCAACCGTTTGTTCCGACAGAAACCAACTCTCAGGAGAGAGCATTGCCTTGCGATAGATTCGCTGCTTGTAAAACATTCCAGCAACCATCAGAGCGACACCAACGCAGAAGGCAGCAGCAACCACCGATAAGTCGTAAGACATTTCTGGATACTTGCGGAATAGTGCGGCGTATGAAGCGAACGCAATTCCAAGGGGAACCCAAATGAATAGGTTCGAAAAGAAAAGCTTCGAATCGGCGTGTGACAGTTGGGTGAGGCGCCGAGCAATGATTTTGTGGAGTGCGACGAAGTCAGCTTTTGTAAGTGTGAATGAGTAGTGCATAGAGAGTCAGCCTTGTGAGCCCCAACGTTGTAGGTAAGGGGCGCTGCGCGACGCTTTATCGCGCAGCGTCCAGCGACCGAAGGGAGCGGCCTTGACCGCAGTGTTAGAAAGGTTTGCCGGGAAAGCGGCACTGCCAGCGAACGGCATGCAGCCGCGACCGGCGCTGACAACCGGAAACTGCTGAGCAGCCGGGAAGAACCCAAACCCCGAAGGTTTCGTTTTTGGCTGAAATTTCCGGTTGACCGTAGCAAACGAGACAACGGCTGAGCCGGGCACGTAAAACCCGGAAACAGCCCGCCGAAAGCAACCCACGCCGAGCCGGACTGGCAAAACCAGCACGCTGCGAAGAGAAGGCGGGAGAGGCTTGAATACCAAAATGGACAGAACCTTCTAACGTGGAAGTGAGGGGCAGCCGGAGCGCGTAGCGCGGAGGGAACCAACAAGCGCAGCTTGTTGGCTGTCCCGCTCGACTGCTGGGTTGGGCCGGACGCGAAGAAAATTCACCATATTCCACTCGCAGGTGGATCGATCCTAGTTCTTAAGAACGCGAAGTACTTTTCGTCATCTTCCTCGAAGATGTCTTTGCCGGCCCCCATATATGCACGGCACAACTCATTCGCCGCGCTATCAAGATTTCCAAGTTCAAATGCACACTGGCCGAGTCGCAAATGGATAAAAGGATTACCAAGCCCACCGACACTCATGACAGCATGGGACAGAAGTTCATGGGCAACTTGAATCTGATTGCCAAGAAAGCAAACATCGCCCATGGACGCAAGAAGCCAAGTCGCGGCGGAGTAATCCAGTTGTGGCTTTGGTATTAGCTGATAAGCCTCTTGATACTTGGAGTAGGCTTCTTTGAAATGCCGGGAATTCGCGAGTGCGTTTCCTTCTTTGCTTAAACTGTCGATTTGCTCAGCTATCGACGATGGAAGGTCTTCGAAGTCAATCATTTGGTGGCCCAACGTGAAGTAGACGGCAAAAATGCCAAATAAGCTGGCGCACTGCGGCCCGAATCGGGACATGGATATTTCATAACACCATGAAACATATATGTAATTCATGAACTTATTTGATTATCCTGCAGATATCAATCCGGCAAGTCTGGCACTTTACAAGCTTATTTCGCCTTTATGCCAGATAAGCTGGAAAAAAGGGGAGGAGCCGCGCCGAAATAGCCCTTTCGCATATAAATCCAGCACGCCCCTACCCCAACTCCACCAACCTCCCCTGCAACCCAAACCACACCGCCATCTTCACCGGCACGCCCTCCCCGGCAAACAGCCGAGCATAACGTTCCAGCTGAGGACGAAATCCCTCGGCGCGTAAAGGCAGTTCTTCCACCCCGGCCCGCACCGTCTTGTAATCGACGATCCAGCGCACGCCGTCGGTGGTGAAAATCCGGTCAATTACATGGTTGACCGCAGATTCGCCGTCGTGGCTGGTCCAGGCTTGTTCGGCGGCGGATTGTTCGTGCGGGGACAGCAGCCAGCGGCCGGTGTCGCTTTCCAGTGTCGTTATCAGGGCTTGCACGGCTTCCTGGCTGCCGTTACTGGCGTCTTCCTTGTTGTGGCCGCGCTCGCTCAGCCAGCGTTGCCAGGCGGGCTGGAGTTGACGGATTTTTGCGGTCGACCAGTTTTCCAGGCCGTTTTTGGCGATCAGTTCGAGGATGCGGTGCACCAGGGTGCCGACCGAGGCTTCGAGCGACAGGGTGCTGTCGTCTTCGTCGAGTTCGAGGGGGTTGTCGGCGGCGCGGGCGCTGGCCGGCAGTTGGCGCAGGGATTCGGGAATTTCGGCAAGGCGCAGGCGACGTAGCGGTGGCTCGAAGCTGGCCGGGTCGATGCTGTTGCTCAGCACTGCCGGAGCGTTGCCGGCGCGCAGGGCGGCGGCGAATACCGGCTGGGCGACGCCTGGCCACAGCAGTTTAAGCAGTGTGCCGTTGGCCGGGGGTTTCAGGCCGTCGTCCTTTTTTTCGTCCGGCGTCGCGCAGCCGACCAGGTGCAGGCGGCGGATGGCGCGGGTGGCGGCGACGTAGAGCAGGCGTTCGGTTTCGTGGGCGCTGCGTTCGGCTTCGAGCTTTTTGAGGAAGTCGTAGGCGCTGGCGTCGTCGTTGTCGGCGCCTTTTTGCTTGATCGGCGCGACGAGCAGGTGTTCGTCGCCATCCGGCCCGACAACTTCGTCCCACAGCAGCAGCTGGCTGTCGTTGCCGCCGGTGTCGCGATGCAGGCCGGGGAGGATGACGGTTTCGAATTCCAGGCCTTTGGATTTGTGGATGGTCATCATCTGCACCGCGTCGCCTTGCGGGTCGGCCGGGGCGTAGAGTTCGGCGGCGTGGCTGGCGAGGGTTTCGGCATTGAGCCGCTTGCTGGCGGTCAACTGGTCTACCAGGGCAAAAAAGGCGTCGACGTCGGCGAGTTCGCTGTCGGCCGTCAGGCAGGCCGGGCCGCCGAGCAGGCGCCAGAGGCCTTCGAGCCAGCGGCGCGGGTGCTGGCGGTCGCGGTGCTCGAAAGCCAGCGTCAGCACTTCGCGCACATGCAGCAGGCGTTGCCGGCCGTCGTCGCTCAGCGCGGCGAGGCGGGCGTCGTCGTGCAGCAGTTGCCAGATCGTGTGCAACTTGTCGCCCGCCGCCAGCGCGTGCAGGTCGGCGAGTTTGAGCCCGCACCACGGGGCGCGCAGCAGGGCCAGCCATTGCACGCGGTCGGCGCGGTGATGCAGCGCGCAATAGAGCGTGATCAGATCCTGGATGTGCTGACGCTCGGCCAGGCCTTCGATATCGACCGCCTGAAAACGTAGTTCGGGCGAGCTGCGACGGATTTCGGTAACCAGCGCGTCGAGGTGGCTGCGGGCGCGCACGAGCACGGCGATGCGCTCTTCCGGGTAGTCGCGGCGGGCCTGGCGGATGATTTCCAGCACCGTTTTGGCCTCGGCTTCGGCGGCGTCGCCCTCGGGCCAAGCGATGACCGGATGCACGCTGACCCCGGCATCGTCGCGCGCTTCACGCGTCGCGGCAGATTCGGCGTAGCGCACGGCGCCGGCCTCGGGCGAATCCTCGACCGGAAAAATGCTCGGGAAGGCGGCATTGACCCAATCGACAATACCGGGGAAGGAACGGTTGTTGCGGAACAGGCGCAAGTGTTCGAGCTGCACATCGCCAATGCCGCGCTCGCGCACGCGCAGGAAAAGGCCGACGTCGGCCTTGCGGAAGCGGTAGATCGACTGCATCGGGTCGCCAACGACGAACAACGTGCGCCCTTCGTCCGGCTGCCAGCCGCGCATCAGCTTTTCCAGCAGCGCAACTTGCGTCGGGCTGGTGTCCTGGAATTCATCGACGAGCAGATGCTGGATGCGGTAATCGAGCGCCTGCGCCAGGTCGGTCGGCGCGTCTTCATCGCCCAGCGCGAGGCTGGCGCGGGCGGCGATTTCGATGAAATCGACTTCGCCGGCCTGCTGGAAAACCAGCCACAACTGCCCCGCCGCCAGACGCAACAGGCGCGAGAAACATTCGACGGTGGCCCATTCGGCATCCGACAGTTCCGGCTGCGGCAAGGTCGCGAGACCGGCCAGCGCCGCTTCGGCACCGGCGATGCTGCGCAGTTCGTCGAGCAGCGCCCCCATCGCCGCCTTTCGTTCGGTGAATTCCTTGCCAGCGGGAAAGCCGACGTTCTTGTTCAGCGCCTTGCGCAGCGTCCCCGTGCCGGTCAGCAACAGGCCGGCCAGCGCCTGCCAGTACGGCAGATCTTCGATTTCTGCGGTCAACGGGCTGTCCCAGGCCAAAAGCAGATCGAAGACGCCGGAGACATTGGCGGCGGCGAAGTGCGCCAGCGGCATGATCAGCGACTGCATGCGGGCATCGACACAGCGGGCGACTTGCACCAGGTCGCGCTCGATCAGCGCCGCGAAGCCGGCTTCGACCTCGCCCTTCAGTTCGCCGTTTTCGATGCGTGTGGCGTGATGCACCCATTGGTCGCGACGGCCGAGCATGGCGACCAGCAGCCGCTCCAGCCGGCCGGCGTCATTGGCCATGAAAGCCAGCGCCTGGGCGACGACTTCAGCATCGGCATCGCCCTGTTCAAGCATTTCCAGCGTGTGGCGGGCGGCGCTGGCGTAATGCACCTCGGCGTCATCGGTGACGCCCGGCTGGCTGCCAAAGCGCGAGAGATAAGGCATCTGCCGCGCCAGATTGGCGCACAGCGCATCGAGCGTGGTGATGCGCAGCCGGCCGGGATGGGCGAGCAGGCCCCAGGAAAGCTCGGCATCGCGGGCGAGGACCTTGCGGGCGAGTTCGAAGGTTTGCTGCTTGTGCGCCTGCTCGGGCCGCTCCCCCGCCGCCGCCAGTTCCAGGCTGCCGAGAATGCGGTCGCGCATTTCCGTCGCCGCCTTGTTGGTAAAAGTCAGCGCCAGCACTTCTTCCGGGTTCTGGACGATGGCCAGCAAACGCAAGGTCCGCTGCGTCAGCAACTCCGTCTTGCCCGCCCCGGCCGGGGCTTCGACGATGAAGGAAGCGACATCAAGGGCGCGCAGGCGGGCGGTTTTGTCTTCTTCGAGGCGGTCGACCGTAAAAGTGGGCATGCAGACTATCCTTTTGACATCGCAGCGCGTACATCGCGCAGGGTTTGGGCAAAGCCGGCGATTGCCGGGGCCAGCGTGTTGCGGCGGGATTCCGGGGGCAGGCTTTCGAGTACAGCGACCGCTTCGGCGACGTAGTCCTGGGTGACGGTGAGCAAGTGGGCAATGTGCGCGCGCAGGCGGCGTGGTGGCAGGGCCAGGTGTTTGCCCAGCGCCAGCACGCGCTCAAGCAGGTCGGGCGGCGTCTGACCGGAAGCGGCGCAGGGGCGGTCGCTGTCCTGCAAGACGCCGCCGATTCCGGAAAACGGCAGCGCGGAGAGCAGATCATGGCTGGCCCGCCCCCGGTAGGCACGCATCGGTGCGGGGTCGAAGAGCGGCGACAGGCGTGCGTCGCCCGCCCCGCCCAGCAGCGCCATGTTCTCGCTGTGCAAATCGCCGTTGCCGGTCAGCAGCGCCATGACCAAGCGCAGGAACCAGTTTTCCTTGTCCTGCACCGGCAAACCGACCACGCCAAAGATGCGCCCGAGGTCTTCCATGCTGCCGTCGGTGTTGTTCTGAAATTTGCTGCGGTTGCCGGTATGCAGCAGGCTGAAAAAGCTTTCCTGCGGCAGACTGCGGCCGGCGCTGCGGTCGAAGCGTTCCACGGCCAGCAAGGTGACCTCCTCGCCGCGATGGCTGATCGTGCGCAACCAGCTGCGCGGCACGGCAAACAGACCGGCGCGGCGGTGGTAGTCGTAGGCCAGGTTTTCCAGCGCCAGCAGGCCAGGATAAAGGCGCTGTTCGACCTTGACCATCGCCGCT
>JAVBXO010000298.1 GCA_030824535.1 Azonexus sp.
AATGATTATCTCGAAGGCTACGAAGGCCGGCTGATGCGTTCGCTGAAAAGCCTGCTCGGCAGCAGCCTGATTGATGGCCGCACCGAAGTGAATGGCCGGCCGGTGCTGTTCCGCGAATTGCTGCGTGATTTCATCGCGACCTTGAAGGAAAGAGCCGAAGCCTCGGCCGGGCGGCCTTTCGAGCAGGCGGTGTTCGGCCGGCCGGTGTTTTTTGTCGATGATGACCGTGGCGCCGACCAGCTGGCTGAAGATACGCTGGCCAGCATTGCCCGTGAAATCGGCTTCAAGGACATCGAATTCCAGTACGAGCCGATTGCCGCCGCCTTTCACTACGAAACCCGTATCGAGCGCGAGGAACTGGTGCTGATTGCCGACATCGGCGGCGGCACCTCGGACTTTTCGCTGGTCCGCCTGTCACCCGAGCGCGCCCGGCGCAGCGACCGTTTCGATGATGTGCTGGCCAATGGCGGCGTGCATATCGGCGGCACCGATTTCGACAAGCAACTCAGCCTGGCCGGCGTCATGCCGCTGCTCGGCTACCGTGGCCGGCTCAAGAGCGGGCGCGAGATGCCGGCGGGTATCTATTTCAATCTGGCGACCTGGCACACCATCAATTTTGCTTACGGCCGGCAGGTCGTTGCCGACCAGTTGCAATTGCGCGCCGAAGCCGTCGATCCGTTGCCGCTCGACCGCTTGCAGAAGCTGATCAACGAGCGCGCCGGTCACTGGCTGGCGCATCAGGTTGAAGCCGCGAAAATTGCGCTTTCTGACCAGCCGGCCTGCGAGCTGTCCTGCGACCGCTTTGCCCCCGGCTTGCACCACCCGCTACAGCGCAGCGATTTTGAAGAAGCCAGCACGCCGCTGGTCGAGCGCGTCGAATACACCGTGCGCCAGTTGCTGAGCCAGGCCAGCTTGTCGGGCAACGCCATCGACACGGTGTTCTTCACCGGCGGTTCCAGCGGCATCCCGGCCTTGCGCCAGCGCATCGCCGCCTGCCTGCCGCAGGCCAAACACGTCGAAGGCGACCTCTTCGGCAGCATCGGCGCCGGCCTGGCCGTCGATGCGGCACGGCGCTTTGGCTGAACAAGCCGGCAGGCGCCAATTCTGCGGTCGACTGCTCAAAAAGGCCTGAAACCAGGCCGCGCCGGAAGGCGTCGTGCACTCCCGATAGCGCTATCTGGCGGATCGCCGGTTTTTTGATCGAAGTTCAATAGTCGGCAGCGACCGCTTCCTATAATCGGTCGCATGATCCAGTTCACGAATCTTGCCAAAACCTTCCGCCGCGCCCGCGTGCTTGATGGCATCAACCTGTCCATCGGCCTCGGCGAACGGGTGGCCCTGATCGGTTCCAATGGCGCCGGGAAGACCACGCTGATCCGTTGCTTGCTCGGCGAATACACCCACGAAGGCGAAGTCGCCATCGCCGGCCTTGATCCGCGCAGCCATCGCACGGCGGTGCTCGGCGATATCGGCTTCGTGCCGCAATTGCCGCCGCCGTTGAAGATGCCGGTCGGGCAGTTGATCGATTTTTCCGCCGCGCTGTGCGGCACTGAACCGCAGCGCATCCATGCCATCGCCCAGCGCCTGGGCCTCGATATCGCGGCGATTCTGACCCGCCAGTTCGTGCGCCTGTCGGGCGGCATGAAGCAGAAACTGCTGATCGCCATTGCCCTGGGGCGCAATGCCCGCGTGCTGGTGATGGATGAGCCAGCGGCCAATCTGGACCCGGAGGCGCGCAAGATCTTCTTCGATCTGCTCGCCGAACGGCTGAACGACACGACGATGATCATTTCCAGCCACCGTCTCGACGAAGTCTCGGCGCTGGTCAATCGCGTCATCGAAATGGACCTGGGCCGGATTGTGCTCGACGACAAGGTCGCCGATGACCTGACGCTGACCGACGTGCTGCACTGCCGTATCGTCCTCAAGCGTTTTGAGCCGGCGTTTGCCAAGGCGCTCGAAGGCTGGGACGTGACGGCCGAAAACTGCGGTCAACTCCTGTGGACGGGCAAAATCGCCGGCCCGGATCGCTTGCGTTTCCTTGGCATCGTTTCGCGCTATACGGCGCTGATCGGCGAACTCTCGCTGAGCGAGGCGGGCAATGTGTGATCGTCAACGCCGGCGCTTCCTCGGCGGCCTGTTGCTGACGCCGCTGGCCGCTGCCCTGGCCGGCTGCAAGCACGGTGACTGGCCGGAGGGCATGGCCGAGATCAAGTGGGATCGCGACACCTGCACGCGCTGCAGCATGGTCATCTCCGACCGGCGCTTTGCCTGCGAGCTGCGCGGTGGGCCGGAAAACACCGTGTTCAAATTCGACGATCCGGGCTGCCTGGCCTTCTGGCTCAAGGAAAAGGCCGAGAAATACCCGTGGCTGAACGCGCCGGCCACGAAAATCTGGGTCGCCGATTTTGCCAGCAAGAGTCGCGAGGACATGCGCTGGCTGGACCCGCAGCGGGCTTTCTTCATCAGCCGCAGTTCGCCAATGGCCTACAACTTTGCCGCCGTTGCCTCGGTTCAGGCCGGCGCGCTGGATTTCACCGACATGCGCCAGCACGTGCTGGCCAAGGGGAGGTAGTTGTTAGTTGCTAGTTGCTAGTTATTTGGGAGTTTGAGGTGTTGGTGATCAAAACCTTGCGCTTGCTCCTTCCATCCACCGACTCGATCCTGAGTCCTGAGATCTCAATCCTCAAATGAAACAACTCTGGCTGACTGCCAAACTCGATATCGTCGAATCGCTGCGCGCCCGCTGGTTCCAGATCTATACCCTGGTCTTCGGCGGCATTGTCGCGTTGCTC
Source organism: Azonexus sp. (assembly GCA_030824535.1). Taxonomy (GTDB): domain Bacteria; phylum Pseudomonadota; class Gammaproteobacteria; order Burkholderiales; family Rhodocyclaceae; genus Azonexus. The sequence goes on from JAVBXO010000298.1 coordinate 2,796, forward strand.
TTTGTCTTCGGCCTGACCGAATCGCGCGTGCTGGGCTTCATTGGACTGTCGCGGCTGCTGGTGACCTATATCCAGCTGACCATGGCTATCCTGCCGATTTTCGTGCTGATCACCACCGTGCGTTCGGTGGCCGGCGACCGTGAGGCCGGCGTTTTCGAGTACCTGCTGTCCTTGCCGGTCGGTTTGGGCGCCTGGTTCTGGGGCAAGATCCTTGGCCGCTACCTCATCGTTTTCGCGCCGGTATTTCTCGCCATGCTGGGTGCGGTGCTGTGGGCGAGCATTGTCGATATCGAGGTGCCCTGGGGCATGTTCGGCTATTACACGGCCTTGCTGGCGGCGATGGCGATGTGTTTTCTGGGCATCGGCATGCTCATCTCGGCGATTGCCCGTACCACCGACATGGCACAGGGGGCGGCCTTCATGGTCTGGCTGACGCTGCTGCTCTTTCTTGACCTGATCCTGCTCGGGGTGATGATCCAGGGCAAGGTCGCGCCGGAAGTCGCTGTCCTGCTGGCGCTGGTCAATCCGCTGCAGGTCTTCCGCACCGCCGCGCTGGCCCTGTTCGATCCACAGCTGATCGTGCTCGGGCCATCAGCCTTCGTGATCCTCGATCTCTTCGGTGCCACCGGCTACCAGATCTTTGCCCTGCTATACCCGGCAACGCTGGGCCTGGGCAGCGCCTCGCTCGGTTATTTCCTGTTCCGTCGCGGCGATTTGCCGTAATCCTTGCCGGCGCTGGTTTGTGTTGCGATGCAGCAAGCATCGGCGCCTGATTTGTGTCAGTATTTTGGTCTGACCAAGATGTAATGGTGCTTGCCTGCAGGCGAGCGTGGATTGAAACATAAAACAAACCAAGGAGAATCTCTATGTCCGTTCAGGCCCTGTATCAGCAGAAACTCATGTCGGCGGGTGATGCCATTCATGTCGTCCAGAGTGGCGACACGATTGTCGTGCCGACCGGTGTTGGCGAGCCACCGGCGCTGCTGACCGCCCTGTCCGACGTGCGGCGTAATTATCGCGACGTGAAGATTTCGCAGATTCTGCCACTGCGCAAATACGGCTACATCGATCCGGACACCCAGGAAAACATTCGCCACGTCGCCTACTTCTTCGGCGGCGCGACCCGTCCGGGCGGACAGGAAGGCTGGGTCGATTACCTGCCGGCGTATTTCTCCGAATTGCCGATGCTGATCGAGCGCGGCCTGTCGCCGTCGGAAGTGGTTTTCTCCATGGCCTCGCCGATGGACGAGTACGGTTTCTTCTCGCTGTCGCTGGCCGCTGACTACACCATGGCTGCCGTCGAAAAGGCCCGGGCCATCGTCCTTGAAGTCAATCCCAACGTCCCCTTCGCCAACGGCAACTGCCACGTGCATATTTCGCAAGTCGCGGCGCTGGTTGAAAGCGGCGATCCGCTGCTCGAAGTCGGCCTGCCGAAGATTGGTCCGGTGCAGCAGGCCATCGGCAGCTACGTCGCCGAGATGATCCCGAATGGGGCGACGCTGCAGATCGGCTATGGCGGCATTCCCGACGCGGTGGTCATGCAGCTGACCAACAAGCACGACCTCGGCATCCATACCGAAATGGTCGGCGACGGCATCATGACCCTGGTCGAAGCCGGCGTCGTTACCAACCGCAAGAAAAACTACCATCGCGGCAAGATGCTGGCGACTTTCGCGCTGGGTTCGAAGAAGCTCTACGACTTCATGCACCGCAATCCGGCGCTCGAAATGCACCCGGTCGATTTCACCAACGATCCCTACCGTGCGGGTATGAACGACAACCTGCACTGCATCAACGCCACCATGCAGATCGATTTCATGGGCCAGTGCGGTTCCGAAAGCCTCGGTTTCACGCCGTATTCCGGCACCGGCGGTCAGGCCGATTTCGTGCGTGCCGCCAATCGCTCGAACGGCGGCAAGGCCTTCATCGTGCTGCCCTCAACGGCCAAGGATGACACCATCTCGCGCATCGTGCCGACGCTGACGCCGGGCACGCATGTGTCGACGAGCAAGAACGACATCAACTATGTCGTCACCGAATTTGGCGTGGCGCAACTGCGCGGCAAGACCGCCAAGCAGCGTTGCGAAGCGCTGATCGGCATCGCCCACCCGAACTTCCGCAACGAACTACGCGAAGCCGCGAAGAAGATGCGCCTGCTGTAAACCAGCTTACAAAGCTTTGCAATTTCCCGCGCCCGATGGGCCGATAATCCGCTATCTTGAAAGTGAGTTATTGGTCCATCGGGTGTTTTCATGAAATCGCGAAATCTGTTTTTATTGCTGCTTGCAGCGCTGCTCCTGAGTTTCGGGCAGGGGGCATGGGCGCACGGCTGGCGTACCCATGTCGGCGTTTATGTCGGTGGTCCGCTGTGGGGACCGATGTGGTATCCGCCGCCGGTCTACTACCCGCCGCAACCGGTTCTGATCACTCCGCCAGCACCGCCTGTTTATATCGAACAGCAGCAAGCGCCGCAGGAAGTGCAGTCGCATTACTGGTACTACTGCCCGAGCGCCAAAGCTTACTACCCTTACGTCAAGGCCTGCCCTGAAGCCTGGCAACGGGTCTTGCCGCATCCGGAGAAGTGAACATGGACAAGCAAAAATCAACAATTCGCCTGAGCGCGCTGGTTCTCGCACTGGGTTTGGGCGCCTGTACGGTGATGCCGACCGGGCCGAGCGTAATGGTGTTGCCGGGTAGCGGCCAGAGCTTTGAGCGTTTCCGTGCTGACGAAGGTGAGTGCAGGTATTACGCACAGATGCAGATTGGTGGTCAGACGGCTGCCGACAATGCTCGCCAGTCAGCCGTGAACAGTGCAGTCGTGGGCACGCTGGTGGGTGCTCTGGCGGGCGCCGCTCTGGGCGGTAATCATCAGGGAGCAGCGGTTGGCGCTGGCGCCGGGCTGCTGATGGGCAGTGCAGTCGGCTCGGATAATGCGCGTGCTTCGGGTTATGGTTCGCAGCGCCAGTACGACAATGCCTTCATCCAGTGCATGTACGCCAAGGGTCACCGCGTACCGGTGCCGGGCAACATGAGCTATTCGGCGCCGGTACGCGCTCAGGAGGCCGGTATCCCGCCACCGCCCGCCGGTATGCCACCGCCACCACCCAGCGGCAAGATCCGGTAGTCGGCAATAAAAAAGGTAGTCCATGCGGGACTGCAAGATTACACAAATGTAATTTATCGGTCAGCCTTCCGTTGGGCAAGGCGCCGTACCATCGGTGTCTGTTGATCTGACCTCGGTGAACCGGTCCCAATGAATTACTCTCCACCAACGCCCAAAATGCGTGCCGGGACATGCCTCCTGCTGGCCTGGTTGGCCGCCCCAATCGCTTCCGTTCAGGCCGAAACCCTGCACGATGTGTTTGAAAAAGCGTGGGCCAATTCCCCGCAGGGGAAAACGATAGTTGCAAAGCGCGAAGAAGCGACCGCTAGCCGTATCGTTGCCGAATCCCCTTTTCCCGGTACACCGAAAATCGGCTTGGCGCAGCGTACTGACCGCTGGAACGACAATCTTGGCAAGGAAGAGCGTGAAATCGGAATTTCCGTTCCGCTCTGGTTGCCCGGTCAAAAAGCTGCCCGGATGGCTGTTGCCGAGGCCGATGGCGACGAGAATCAACGAAGCATTGCTGCCACCCGGCTGGCTGTCGCAGGTGAATTGCGGGTGGCCCTGTGGACGCTCTATCTGGCGCAAAGCGACGCGGCGGTCGCCGGTGAACGGCTGGACGCGGCGCTCAAATTGGAAGCCGATGTGGCCAGGCGGGTCAAGGTCGGTGAAATGGCACGTTCCGATCTGCTCCTCGTCAAGCAGGAAACGAGCAGCGCCCGGGCCGCGGTGGCCGAGGCGAATGCACGCGTGGTGCGCAGTACGCAGCGCTACCGGGTGCTGACCGGCAGCGACCGTTTGCCGGACAATCCGCAAGAGCCGGTCATGGTGGTTGCCGCTGAAGATATGCATCCCCGCCTTGCCGCCGGACAAGCCATTGCCGAGCGTGCCCGAGCCGGCATGAAACTGGCCCAGGAGTCGCGCCGCGATGCTCCCAGCATCGGCGTGCAATATCGCCGGGAGCGCGATGCTTCCGGGGCCATCCCGCGCGACAGCGTTAGCTTCGCCATCACCATTCCGTTCGCTGGCGAGGTGCGCAATGCGCCCTTGATGGCCAGTGCCAGCACGGCGTTGATCCAGGCCGATGCCCTGTATCAGCGGCTGCTGGCCGACGTTGAAGCCGACGTCAGGGAGGCCGAGGCGCAGCTCGATTTGGCCCGTATTGCTGCCGAACTGGCGGTCGACCGCGAGCAAGCAGCCAGCGAGCGGCTGGCCTTGATGCGGCGTGCCTTCGAACTGGGTGAAACCGCGCTTGTCGAGTTGCTGCGCGCCCAATCGCAGGCGGCCGAAGTCCGCATCGACCTGGGCCGCAGTCGTGCCCGCCTATCGGCTGCCCAGGCCAATCTGAATCAAGCCCGAGGAATCACGCCGTGATCGACAAACCATTCATGCTGCGTTGGGCAACCCTGAAAGCCTTTATTGCAGCCATCTTGCTGACGCTGTCCATGCCGCTCCTCGCCCATGAAGGCCATGACCATGTCGCCGCCGCCAAACCAGCCGACATCCGCTTGGCGCCACGTTTCGAGCTGCGTAGCGAAGACCTTGAACTGGTCGGTGTGCTCGCCGGCAAGAACCTGATCATCTATCTCGACCGCGCCGACAACGCACCCGTTTCCGGGGCGCAAATCGAAATCGAAGGCCAGGGGATCAAAGGGGTAGCCGCCGAGATGACGGACGGCGTTTACCAGTTGGCCGCGCCATCCCTGACGCAAGCCGGAAAATATCCGCTGGTCATTACCGTCCAGGCGGGTGAAATTGTCGATCTGCTCTCCGCCAGTCTGGAGGTTGGCGAAGCAGCGGCTGCCGTGACTGAGGCCGGACACGTCGATCGCAACTGGTGGTTTTACGCCGGTACACCGCTGTTGCTGCTGGCCGGCGCTCTGATTGCGCGCCGCCAGCGTCGGCAAGCGCAACCTGGGATTCACTCCGCATGACTATTATCAAGAAGTTCAGCCGCCACGCCCTGGCGCTGCTCGTCGGCACTACCCTGGCTGTCCAGGTCTTCGCCCATGCTGGCGAGGACCATGGTGCAGCCCCGCAACTGCCCGTTGCGCCGGTGCCGGCGCCGGTCGCCGCCGTCAATGCCCAAGGCCAGGCGACCTTCAATGAGCCGGCCTTGCGCCTGCCGGACGGCAGCGTCTTCGTGCCAAAATCGGCCCAAAGACAGTTGCGCCTGCGCACCCAGGTCGCCCGCAAGGGAGAATTCCCACGCACCGTCGAACTCAACGGCCGCATCGTCGCAGATCCCAATGCCGGCGGCCGGGTACAGACTGTCCAGAGCGGACGGATTGAGGCCGGCCCGAAAGGGCTGGCGGTGCTCGGTCAATGGGTCAGAAAAGGGCAGATCCTGGCCTGGCTGCAACCCGCCGCGACCGCCCTCGAACGCGGCACACAGCAGTCGGCACTGGCCGAACTGGCCGCCCAGGAAAGCATTCTCGAACGCCGTTTGGCGCGTCTGCAGCAACTGGAAGGCAGCGTCCCGCAGAAAGACATCGAGCAGGCGGAGATCGAACTCGCCGCGTTCAAGAAACGTAAAATTGCGGTGGGTGGCAGCCTGGGCCGGGAGGCTTTGGTTGCGCCGGTGAGCGGCGTGGTCAGTGCGGCGAATGTTGCAGTTGGCCAAGTAGTCGATGCACAAGCCGTGCTCTTCGAGGTCATCGATCCGCAGCGCCTGGCGGTGGAGGCCTTGGCCTACGATCCGCTGTTGCTCGATGGTTTGAGCAAGGCCAGTGCCCCGATTAGCGGTGGCGTGCTTGACCTCGTCTTTGTCGGCCTGGGGCGCACCTTGAAGGAACAGGCCATGCCGGTGCTGTTCCGGGTCGAGCCGCCGAAAAATGGCGCCTTGCCGGCTGTCGCGGTCGGCCAGACCCTCAAGGTCCTGGCGCAAACCAAAGCCAGCCTGGCTGGAGTGGCGATTCCCGCTGCCGCCGTGGTGCGCAATGCGGCCAATGAATCTGTGGTCTGGGTGCATGAAAGCGCTGAGCGCTTCGTTTCCCGCAAGGTCAAGGCGGCGGCGTTGGACGGTCACTCAGTGGCCGTCACCGACGGCCTGAATGGCGGTGAGCGCGTTGTCGTCCAGGGTGCCGCCGCCATGGCACAGATTCGTTAAGGAAGCGCCGTGTTTGATTTCATTATCAATGCGAGCCTCAAGCAGCGCCTGATAGTCCTGGGCGTTTCGCTGATGCTGGTTATTTACGGAGCGCTGACCGTACGCAAAATGCCGGTGGATGTATTCCCTGACCTCAACAAACCCATGGTCACGCTGATGACCGAAGCCGGCGGCATGGCCCCGGAAGAAGTCGAGCAACTGATCACTTTTCCGGTCGAGTCGGCGATGAACGGCATGCCGGGTGTGACGCGGGTACGCTCGGTGTCGGGCATCGGCCTGTCGGTGGTCTATGTCGAGTTCGAATGGGGCAGCGAAATTTACCGTAACCGCCAGCAGATCGCCGAGCGGCTCAACCTGGTGCGCGAGCAGTTGCCGCAGGGCATCGTGCCCCAGATGGGGCCGATCTCGTCGATCATGGGCGAAATCCTGCTAATCGCCTTGCCGGCCGATCCGGACAAAGCCAGCCCGATGCAGGTCCGCGAATACGCCGACTGGGTCATGCGGCCGCGGCTGTTGACTATCCCCGGCGTCGCCCAGGTCATCCCGATCGGCGGCCAGGTCAAACAGTATCGTGTCGAGCCCGACCCGGCCCGTCTGCAGGCGGTCGGCGTCACGCTGGCCGAACTGGAAGCGGCGCTGAAGAACTTCGGCGGCAACACGGCCGGCGGCTTCGTCGATGCCGGCGGTCGCGAATACCTGATCCGCAA
>JAVBXO010000146.1 GCA_030824535.1 Azonexus sp.
GGGTTTCGGTGGCGAGCACGAACCACATGTTCAATTGATGTTCGCGGCGGTAGTTGTGCGCGACTTGCGGCAAGGCGTTGACCAGCGCCGTGACTTCCTCGTATCGCCCTTCCGGCACGGCCAGCGCGGCGAGGACGAAGGCGCCGCCCAGGCGCTCGCAAATCGGGAAGTCACCTTGCAATTCGGCGAGAATTTTGCGGTCTACCGCGTCAAGAGGGTGTTTTTCAGACATAGCGCACGCCATTCTGTTTGAAGCGGGTGCAGGGAAAAGAGATGACTTTGGGGTTTTCGGTGGGAACATTGAGGCAGTGCTGGTCGGCCATTGCCATCACTCAACAAGCTGATTGATACAGTTGGCGAGACGCCGGAAAAGCGCTCGTCAATCGGCAAATATCTCCACGTCCCTGACTTCTTCTCATAAACTGGAAACCTTCAGTAATACCCGGCGGTAGAAAGACGACATGAGCGCTTCAATGAACGAACCCGTCAAACTGGTTGCTTTTGGTGCTTCCGCCGGGGGAATGTCAGCGCTGCGCGCAATCATCAACAAGCTGAGCCCCAATGGACTGAACAGCTATGTCGTTGCCCATCACATGGCTCCCCATCAGGAGAGCAATCTTGCCGAACTATTGGCAAATCACACACGCTTGAATGTATCAATGGCGCAAGATAGCCAGACACTACTTGTTGATCATGTTTATATTTGTCCGCCAAACCATGAAATTGCTGTATTTGGCTGCAAGCTGGTGGTCTCCAGAAGAGACCAGACGAATGTTATTTCACCCTCTGTTGATCGACTGTTCACTTCCCTGGCGGCCCATTTCGGTTCCCGGGCCACGGCCATCATCGTCTCCGGCTCCGGTAGCGACGGCACCCAGGGGGCACGGGCAATCAAGGAGTCTGGCGGGACGGTTATTGCGCAGCAACCCGGTGAAGCCTCTCAATCAGGTATGCCTCAATCGGTGATAGACGCCGGTTACGCTGACTTTGTCGGCTCGACCGAGCAAATCACCAACTGGCTCAATGACACCCGGATTCCACTCGAAAAAATGTCGACAAGTGCATCTGAAACCGAGAGCACTTCCTTCAGCCGGCTATTGCAACTGGTTTCCAAAAATGCCGGCATGGACATCACTCGCTACAAGGACTCAACGCTGCTGCGTCAAACCATCCGGCGTTATCGCAATCTGGGCTTTGCTTCGCTGAGTGACTACCTTGCCAAGCTGGAAAGCGACCCCCATGAAGTTGCCCAGCTTCAGCAAGCTTTTCTGATTTCCGTTTCTTCGTTTTTTCGCGACAAAAACGTTTTTGAAGCGCTGAAACAATCGTTACGTACCCTGATCGCGGAAAAGATGGAAGGCGGCTCGATACGCGTCTGGGTTCCCGGCTGCGCGACAGGTGAAGAAGCCTATTCGATCGCCATCCTGATCGCCGAGATTCTGGGTGAGCGATTACTCAAGTTTGAGGTTCGGGTCTTTGCCACGGATATCGACCAAAGCGCGCTTGAGTCGGCACGCTCCGGTTTTTACTCTGCGACCGAATTGAGCCAGCTTGCGGAAGGATGCCGTAACAGGTGGTTTGTGCAGGATGGCTTGGGCTGGCGCATCAGCAAGCTTATTCGCGAACTCTGTGTATTCTCAGAGCATAATATTATTACCCATCCCCCCTTCATCCGGATGGATCTGATCAGCTGCCGCAACCTGCTTATTTACTTCAAACCGGAGCAGCAACACGACCTCATTCACACCTTTCATTACGGCCTGAATCCGGGCGGTATCCTGTTACTGGGCAATTCCGAATCCGTTGGATTCCAGAACGGCCTTTTTGAATCGATTGACATCAACCACCGCCTCTACCGACGCGTGAGCGGAAGCAACAGCTATTCACCACGCTTTGCCCGCCTGGGGAATCCATTTTTCGGCAGTAAGCCGCGTTTGCCAAGCAGCGAGGCGATACCGAAGCGGCGGACCATGGTGGAAGCCTCGCTGGGCTTACTGGCCAGAAATTTTGGTCCGCCTTCGGTGTTGATCAATGCCAATTTTGAACCTCTGCAGTTCTTCGGAAACTCCCAGCGTTATTTCCAGCTACCGGACGAAAACCTCGATTTCACGGTTTTTTCTCTGTGTCTTCCGGAGTTGCGTAACGAATTGAAGGCGCTTTGCTACCGGCTGAATCAGGAGAATCTTGCGAACCTTGATGGCTTGCCCTTGCAACTCACCATCGATGGAAGCCTGTTTCGCGTTCGGCCGAGCATTCATCGGGTGGAACCCTCCGGTGAGCCAAACACCTGGGCCTTGCTGGTCTGCTTCGAAGAAACTCGCCTAGCCGACAATTCCACTGACCCCAATCAAGCGCTGAGCAGCCCGGAAGATCCACTTGAGGTCGCTCGATTACGTCAGGAACTGGCCGAAACCCGGGAGCATCTGCAAGCAGTTATCGAGGAACTCGAGTCTTCGAACGAAGAGCTGCAATCGCTCAACGAAGAGGTCCAGTCGTCCGGCGAAGAGCTGCAAGCCGCCAACGAGGAATTGCAGGCTTCAAATGAAGAACTGACGACCCTGAATGACGAATTGCGCCTCAAATCGTTCGAAGCGAACGATTTGATGACGACCTTGAGCAATATCCAGAATTCGATCAGTTCCAGCCTCGTGGTGGTCGACAAGGAAGGCCGGATTACTCGTTACAACCCGAGGGCCTCACGCATTTTCGGCATCGTTGCACAAGACATTGGCCATTTCCTGTTTGGCGTGCCTTGTCATTTACAGCTGCCGCATCTCCGTGAGCAGGTCAGCACCGTCATCGAAAAAGGCGAATCGATTGTCGAGCGTGTCCATCAGGGCTCATTCCATTTCCTGATGCAAATCGACCCCTACCGGAACCAGTTGAATGACCGGGTCGGCGCTGTACTGACCTTTACCGACATTTCAGAATTGCATCGTGCCGAAAGCGCCCAGGTCAGCAGTGAAATTCGCTTCCGGCAGATTTGGGAGTCCAGCCTGGAAGGACTTTTGGTGGTAGACCACAGCGGCAATATCGTACTGGCCAATCCCTCTCTTGAAGCGATGTTCGGCTATTTGGCCGGCGAGGTGAAAGGGCTAGGGATTGAGACACTGGTCCCTGAATCCTCCCGGCAACAACACGTATCCGAACGGCAGTCCTTCCAGTCGAATCGCAATACCCGGAAAATGGCCATGCTGCGCGACCTGAATGGTCAGAAGAAGGATTGCACCTTATTCCCGGTCGAGGTCAGCCTGAGCGGCATGACACTCGAGGGAGAGGAATTTGTGCTTGCTTCGGTTTCCGACATTACGGTGCGCAAGGCCAGCGAAATCGCCTTGCGCGAGAGTGAGACGCGCCTGCGCCTGGCCATGGATGCTGCCTCTGCTGGCACCTGGGAATGGGATCTGGCGACCAACAAGAATGTTTGGTCCGATGACCTATGGAATCTGTATGGCCTGGACAAAAACTCCGTCGAGCCCAACTTTGAAGGATGGAAATCCTGTATTGCCCCAGAACATCTCGAGGCGACGCTCAACGCCATTACCGAAGGGGTTGAAAAACACGCCGAGTTCGAGCTGAACTTCCGCATCAGGCAAAGCGCACCGAACAATCCGCGCTGGCTATTGGTCCGTGGCCGGCCCATTCTTGATGCTGCTGGCCATCCGATCAAATACATTGGCATCGTGCTCGACATTACCGCGCGAAAACAAGCCGAAGTAGCACTCGAAGCCCATCGCGACCAATTGGAGCTGCAAGTCGCAGCAAGAACAGCGGAACTCTCTGCTTTGTATAACCAGGCCCCCTGTGGCTATCACTCACTGGATAGCAACGGCGTCTTTATTGGGGTCAACGACACCGAACTCGCCTGGCTAGGTTACACCCGTAATGAAATGATCGGAAAAATGACAGCGCTGGACATCATTACGCCCCGCTGTCATGCAATATTCCGTGCCTATTTCACTAAACTGCTCAAAGACGGTGAGATATCGGGCGTGGAGATCGAATTCACGCGGAAAGATGGCTCTGTCTTGCCCATACTTCTCCAGGCGCGTGCGGTCTACCATGAAAACGGCCAGTTTTCTCACGCTCTTTCATCCATTATCGACAATGCTGATCGAAAAAATGCTGAAGCTGCGCTGATACATGCACGGGAAGTAGCGGAAGCCTCAAATAGTGCAAAAACGATCTTCCTGGCTAATATGAGCCATGAAATCAGAACCCCGCTGAACGCCATCATCGGCCTGAACTACATCATGAAACGTGCTTGCGTCGACAAGCCACTGATTGAATATCTGGACAAGGTTGAACATGCAGCCCAACACCTGCTCGGGATCATCAGCGATGTGCTTGACCTGTCCAAAATTGAGGCCGAGAAATTTGCCCTTGAGGACACACCTTTCGAATTGCCACCGGTGTGCAACAGTGTGCTTGAGATGCTTCAGGAAAAAGCTTCAGCCAAAGGGCTTGATCTTCGCCTTGAGCTAGAGCATTTAGATCACGCCTACCGTGGTGATCCGATGCGGATTAGCCAGGCCTTACTCAATCTGGCCTCCAACGCAATCAAATTCACCGAGCACGGCGTGGTCAGCATTCGCGTCAAGCGAGTTGAACAGCAAACTGATCACGAACTAGTGGGCTTCGAAATCGAGGATAGCGGTATAGGCATCCCGCCAGATCTGCAAAAGCGGCTTTTTGCTGCATTTGAACAGGGTGATGTCAGCACTACTCGCAAATTTGGCGGAACGGGTCTCGGCCTGGTCATCACCAAGCGTCTGGCCGAACTGATGGGGGGGACGGCCGGGGTGCGGAGCGACCTTGGTCACGGCAGTATTTTCTGGTTTACGGTTTGGTTAAAAATCGAGCAATTGCGCCTTCAAGGCCAATTGCCGAGTGACAACGCCCAGGACAGCGAGGAAAAGTTACGTCAGGAATTTGCCGGGTGTGAAATCCTTCTGGTCGAGGATGAGCCGGTCAACCAGGAGGTCACTGCTTTCTTCCTGCAGGAGGCGGGACTTGTCGTCACCCTGGCAAATAATGGCCTTGAGGCGCTTGCCAGTGCACGCGAGCATCCTTTCCAGCTGGTTTTGATGGATATGCAGATGCCGGAAATGAATGGCATTGAAGCAACTCGCGCTATCCGTGAGCTCGTTGGCTGGAAAAACATCCCCATCATTGCCATGACAGCCAACGCATTTGCCGAAGATCGAGCGAATTGTCTGGCGGCAGGAATGAATGATTTTGTAAGCAAACCATTCGAACCCAACAAACTTTTCACAACCCTCCTGCGCTGGTTGCGTGCCAAGGCTTCCTGATCGGGTAAAGCTTACGTCGCACAGAATATTCTGGCGGGTACTCGCCGGACCTGCTTGCTGGGCTGGCACCCAGCCCAGCCCAGCAAGCCGGTTTGCACAGGATCCCCGGCAATTCCATACAGCCAACAACATATCACTTTGGTTATATTGACCCTGTCAGGGCAATGGATAAGAATCAATCGAGGTAGATTCGTGCTGCTCCCTGCCCTTACCCGCGACAGCACAACAGGGATAAATCGAGCCGGTCATGATGAAGCGATTGCCTAGCACAAAAATACAAGGCGTTTTCGGGCTGTGTCTGGGACTGCTTCTTGTCAGCAACAGCCAGGGGCAGACGCCGGATCTGCCTGCTTCTCCCGAGTTGCTGAAAATCAGGGGCTTTGGCACCCTGGGCCTGGCCAGGTCATCCAGCGACAATGCCGAATATGTCCGCGATCTTTCACAACCGCAAGGCCTGACGACGAACTGGTCGGCAAAGATCGATTCCGTTCTTGGCGTCCAGGCCAATCTGAGCATGGGCGAACACACCGAAGCGGTTATCCAGGCGCTGAGCCGGTATCGCTACAACGGCAGTTATGGCCCGGAAATTTCATGGGCTTTCATCCGCCACGATTTCACCCCCGATTTCCAGGTCCGGGCCGGACGCCTGGGGACCGAGTTTTACATGCTTGCCGACTCCCGCCTGATCGGCTATTCCAATCTCACCATCCGTCCGCCGCCCGATTTCTTCGTTCCGCTGGTTTTCAGCAATTTCGATGGTGCCGACCTCAGTATCGGCAGCAAATTCGCGTCGGGCTTGCTGCGTTTCAAGCTGTTTTATGGTCGTTCCCCGGAAAGCACGCCATTTTACGGACCAGTTTCCTGGAATCTGCAGGGCTCCCGGCTCCATGGCGGCCATCTCGATTATTTCAGCGGCCCGTGGCAGTTCCGGATCAGCCATAGCATCGTCCGTTTTTCATCCGAGGAAATTCCTCTCAACGCGCTGGTCGCCCCCTATTTTTCACCTTTTCCGGCGCCGGACATCACCACCCTCTTTCCGGAACTGAGCACCATCGGCAAAACCGCCACCTTCGACTCGGCCGGTGTCATTTACGATGACGGCCCGCTGCGCCTGCAAGCGATGTACGGTCGCATCCGGCATGAATCACGATCCTACCAGGACAGCTGGTCGGCATTCGCCATCGCTTCCTACCGGTTCGGTGACTTCCGCCCTTATCTTGGCTACTCGACGGTCAAATCAGCGCAGCAAGCCCTGTCGTCGCCGATTCCCCCGCCGCTGGTCGCCGTGGTCAATCAAATGCAGGAGATTCCGCACATGGACCGGCATACCATAACGCTGGGAACACGCTGGGACTTTCAGGAAAACCTGGCCCTGAAGGCACAACTGGACCTGGTCCGGGGGCCTTCCCAGGCAATGATGTCCTTCAGGGGCGCCAACATGGAATGGAACGGTCGCATGCAAGTATTCAGCCTCAGTCTTGATTTTGCCTTTTAAGCTCACATGAAACCTTTGCGGCATGTCCTCCTCCTGATGCTCCTGCTCTGCGCCAGTCTTGGCTGCACGGCTGGCGAGGTCGTGGTCGTGGTCAGCGCCAAATCGACAGTGAGCCGCCTCAGCCAGGATGAGGTCATCGATATTTTCCTGGGCCGTCACCGTGAATATCCGGGGGGGCAGGCGGCCATCCCCATCGACCAACCCAAGGGCAGCTACACCCGAGGCGAGTTTTACCGGCTGCTGACCAACAAGACGCTGTCCGAGATCAATGCCTATTGGGCGCGTCTCCATTTTTCAGGAAAAGCCAGTCCGCCGCGCCAGGCCGAAAAGCCCGCCGATGTCCTGGTACATGTCCTCGAAAGCACGAGCGGAATAGGCTACATCGATCAGGATCAACTCGACGCAAGATTCCGGGTTGTTCTGAAACTGCCACCTTGACACCATCGAATCCGATTAGCACGGCTGGGAAAGACAAATGCACCCATTGAATACTGGCATCCTCTTCAAGTCACTGCTGATCACCCTGCTGGCCTTTTTCCTGGCCAACATCGGATCCATTGCCTATACCGTCCACACCACCGGCAGCCGTCATCAACAGGCGATCGAAACGCGCCTGCAGCAGCTCGTCGACACGGTAGAAACGACGCTGCAAATTGCCTGCTTCCTTGGCGACAAGGACTTGGCGAAGGAAATTGCCAAAGGCCTGCTGAGCAATACCGAGATCCTCCGCGTCACCGTCAGGACTGGTCAGGAACTACTGACCGATACCCAACGCGTAGTGCCGACTGCCACCACCCAAGCCGGTGAATGGCGCGAACTGGTCCGCGACATTCGCTCGCCATTCAGTGCCAGGCAAAGTGTCGGGCAGGTGACGCTACACCCCAACCCGGAAATCATCGAGAAATTGCGCGATCAAGATGTCAAACAGGCGGTCGAACAACTGGTCTGGCAGCTCCTGCTGGTCTCGATCAGCATTTTCATCGCCCTGACAGTATTTTTTGTCCGGCCTATCGCTCGCCTGTCGAATGCCCTGCACCAGATGGATCCCGTCGCCGGTGATCGACTGCAGATCCCCTCGGGGCACGAACGCACCGAGATTGGCCGGCTGGTGTACGACATCAACGAACTCTCGGAACACTTGGTGAGCTCCATCGCCGAGGCACGGGTAGCGCGTCTGGCCGCCGAGGAAGCCTCGAAAGCCAAGAGTTCCTTTCTTGCCAACATGAGCCACGAAATCAGGACGCCGCTGAATGCCATTACCGGCATGACCCACCTGATACGGCGGGCTGGCTTGCCGCCGGAACAGGAGGCACGACTCGACAAGCTCGACCTCGCCGGCCAGCACCTGCTGGAAACCATCAACGCCATCCTCGACTTGTCGAAAATCGAGGCCAACTGCCTGACGCTGGAAGAAAAACCGCTGCGCATTCAGGAAGCGATCAGGAATGTCACCACGATCATGGCGGACAAGGTCCATGCCAAGGGGCTGACGCTGAAGGTCGAACTGGCGGAGCCGGCCCTGTCCCAGGTCTTCATCGGCGACCTGACGCGGATCCAGCAGGTACTGCTGAATTTCGCGACCAATGCCGTCAAGTTTTCCAGCAGCGGAACCATCACGATCCGGGTAGAAATTGACAGCGACGGTCCCGAAGCGGCCCTGCTCCGTTTTGAAGTCTCCGATATGGGTATCGGCATCCCGGCCGATACCCTGCCAAAACTGTTCGGCGAGTTTGTCCAGGCGGACGATACGATTTCCCGCAAATATGGCGGCACCGGCCTCGGCCTGGCCATCAGCCTGCGCCTGGCCCGCCTGATGAGCGGCGATGCCGGTGCCCGCAGCGAGTTGGGAAAAGGCAGCACATTCTGGTTTACTGCCAGGCTGAAGAAATCCTCAGCACCCGAAACATTGCCGGGAAACCCCCTATGTGCGGGCAGCGATGAACAAATCCGCCGGGACTGCGCCGGCATGCACATCCTCCTCGTCGAGGATGACCCGATCAACTGCGAAATAGCCACCTTGCTACTGGCCGATGTCGGGCTACTCGTTGACTCGGCCAATGATGGCATTGAGGCACTGGCCCGGATCCACGAGAAGGCATACGCCCTGATCCTGATGGATATGCAAATGCCCAACATGGATGGACTGGAAGCGACTCGCCGCATTCGTCAACAGGCGGAATTCCGGGACATCCCAATTATCGCCATGACCGCCAATGCTTTTTCGGAAGACCGGCAACACTGCCTGGAAGCCGGCATGGACGATTTCATCAGTAAGCCAATCAAGCCGGAACTGCTTTACCGGGCACTCCATCCCTGGCTGAACAACGCCCGGAAAAACGCCACTTTCCCCCTCACGTAGCGATCTGCAGGCCGCTTTTCTTGAGCATTTTAGTCGAGTAAAGAACATCGCCGCCGCGGCAGGCCTCACCAAGGAGACTGCGGATCTGGCTGGCTTTCTCGGCGCATTCTTCGCGCGAGCTGCCGTGCACCATGGCGAACAGCTTGTAGGGCCAGGTAGGCAAGGCGCGGGGGCGGCGGTAGCAGTGGGTGACGAAGGCTAGGGCGCCGACTTGTTCGCCAAGAGTGTCGATGGCCTCGTCGGCGACGTCCCAGACGGTCATGCCGTTGGCCGTCCAGCCAATCGAAATGCCATGGCCACCACAGCCACCGGCTGGGCGCTGGGGCTGAGCTGGGAAGTCATCGAAAAAGCCCTCGCCGGCTTCGTCAATGACGCCGCCACCGCCCCCGGCCGCTTCAACGTCCTCGACTACCGTGGCGCAACGCTGATCGCCGACTACGGCCACAACCCGGACGCCATCCAGGCCCTGGTCCAGGCCGTCGAAGCC
>JAVBXO010000062.1 GCA_030824535.1 Azonexus sp.
ATCACTAGGGCGCCTCAAAGGCGCTGGTAAACCTGGAGCCGCCCAGGGCGGCTATACCTCCAATTTCATCTGGTCATAACGCTCATCTTCGTCTTCCTGGTTACGGATGTAGGCCCTCACCATCGCCTCATCCAGGCCAACCGTCGAGACGAAATAGCCTCGCGCCCAAAATGCTTCACCCGTAAAGTTCCGAGCTCGGCCACCAAAATTCCTCGCTATCGCAATCGCACTTTTGCCCTTGAGGAAACCAACCACGTTCGACACCGCAAACTTCGGTGGAATGCTGATGCAGATGTGCACGTGGTCGCCCATCAGATGCCCTTCTACGATTTCCGACTCCTTTTGCTTCGCCAACTCTCGGAAAATCGCCCCAAGATGCGGGCGTAGTGCCCCAAATATCCGTTTCTTCCGCTTCTTCGGAATGAACACTACGTGGTACTTACAGTTCCACCGACTGTGGCTAAGGCTCTGATACTCTTGCATCGTGAATCTCCTTCTCTTGGTCGAGATAGAAGACTCACAACGACTGCCGTATAGGTCAAACCTTGGTGAGTCCCCCGGCAGAGCCGGGGGATTACCTCAATGATTTAACCGTAATTTCAATACTGAGCGGTACCACCGACCACTTCACCCATCACCTCTCCCCTTTGGCCATAGTCAACACGAAATGGACTGTTGTCTTGAGGGAGGTACCCCGCCTTTTGGAGGTGACCAAAGAGGCGGGTTCTTCCGGTTAGAACAGGAACCATGTGTAGAAATACAGGTTGTTATTATCTTTGGCATCACGGCCAGAAGCATCATAGTTCGTTTTGCCACCGTTGAACTTCGAGTAGGTGGTGTAGCGCAACGCCAGTCTGACATTTTGTTGAGGAATGTAAGAGAGTTCTACCAAGCTGCCTGTCGTATCCGGACTACCGTTAGCACTACCTGAAGTCGGCTCTCCTGTGTTGTATAGCATGTTGTCGGTGTTACCTCTGGTCGTGAAATAACCCAGGGTCGCTCCATACTGCTTACGATAGAGATAGGAGGCATTGGCGCGGAAAGTGGTCAATTTCCCATTAGGGCCATCACGCATGCCTCTCATGCCACTCGGGTCATAACTTGCCCGCCATGACTGTTTTTCGCGAATCCAGGTCAAGCCGGTGCTGATCCGGTGTTCGTCACTCAAGTATTGGTACTGGGAATCAAAGCCAATATCGCGATATTGGTCCGTCGGGCCACTCGGATTAAGGGGGTCGGGGTAGCGGTCAACCACTAATCCAAACGTACCGGCAGACAAGGAGTGAGATCCATTCCACTGATGCTCGTAAGCCAGGCGCCAGTATGGAGCTCCATCCTTGATGGCTGCGGCACCATCCATCCCACTTGTTCGTGGAACGCCGGCGCGAAGCACAGAGAAGGCCTTATCGGCGGTACGATAAGCTCCCAACTCGGCATAAACGGAGTTGTTGAACCAAGCGTAAGCCGTTACGCCTGCTACTTGGGACGCCAAGCTCATATCTACTTGAGTCATAGCGTTATTCATAACTACGGTGCGCTCAGAAGGCGAAATCTGCGGATAACCGAATGCCGGCGTAGAGTTATAAACGTCGGAAACTGTCGGATTGTTATTCAGCGTCACCCCGAGGATAAGTTCCTTTCCACCCAAGGTCGTACTGCCCGAGTAGCGAGCATCGACCATTTCCATCACGCCACGATGCTCAATGCCGTCATAATTCCAATTGACGAAGGCGCCAGAGTTATCGCTAATCTTCCCCGCAAAATAGGTGGAAATTCGCTGCAGTGCGAGACGGCTATCCTCCTTGAATTCGGCTTCGCCGACGGGGATGGAATTGTTGCTATGGGTTACGGAAGCAACACCACCAATCACCAGGGGTAAATTGTGTTCGCCAAGACTGTAAGCCCGTAATTTGAACTGACGTCCATAATCCGTCAGGGTAGAAAAACCGGTAATGTGGCAACTTGAGCACTGTTGCCCGGTCTGACGAGCAAATGATGGAACGGCAGCAGCCTCGTGCGAGGTCACTAGTAGGCCTAGCAAAGCCAGCCCGAAAACGCCTGCCAAATACTGCAGACGGCTCTTCATGTTTTTCATTGTTTCCTCCGGAACGCCCTGGGCGGAAATGCAGGATTGCAGGCCGGGGCGCCAAGAGTATGCGATGTGCAAGCTTACGCATTGCCAACCGTACTATTACAAATCTGTCATCATCGTGTAAAGTGCGTAACGATCCGAAGGAGACTTGTTGGGGGAATTACAGAAAACGGAATAAACCGCACGCTAAGCAAAGGCCGTCAATTTTCTCATCCGTGTAGTTTTCCTGCGGTAACTATAATGGGAAGTAATAGTGTAAAACGGGTCAATCCATTGGCCGAACAAACATCAACTTCACCACCATGCGCAAGAACAATTGATCGCGTGATTGCCAGTCCAAGCCCTGAACTTTCAGTCGTCCGCTGTCGTGAGCTGTCGGCCCGATAAAAACGGTCAAACAGGCGTGGCAGATGCTCCGCAGCTATCTCGCTCCCCGTATTCTCGACTGCAATATGCGTCATCTTGTCAGCACTTTCACCAATCTGCACTGTGACCGTCCCACCATTTGGCGTGTGGCGTAGCGCATTGGAAAGGAGATTGCTGACCGCACGGCGCAGCATCAATCGGTCTCCGACGATTTGGCCGCTACCAGAGAGTGACAAGACAATCGACTTCTCTTCGGCTAGCACATCGTAATACTCCAGCAAATCGCCAATTTCCTCGGCGAGATTTATCGTTTCCTGGTTGGGGATGATTTGGTTATTGTCGGCCTTTGCTAGGAAGAGCATGTCGGAAATGGTTCGCGACAAGCGTTCAAACTCTTCCGCGTTCGATGCCAGAATGTCCCGGTAGTCCTCTGCAGATCGTGCTTTCGAGAGCGTGACCTGGGTCTGGGTCAGCAGATTGCTGACCGGCGTTCGCAACTCATGGGCCAAGTCCGATGAAAAATCCGACAGACGCTGAAAGGATTCCTCCAAGCGCGAAAGCATGCCATTCAGGGTATCGGCCAGATCAGCCAATTCGCGTGGGATAGCTTCGACCGGCAAGCGGGTATGCAGGCGATTGGCGGTAATCCCGGCTGCCTGACGCTTAATGGCCAGCAGCGGCAATAGGCCGCGCCGGACGACAAACCAGCCGAGCAATCCCATCGCCAGGGTTGCCATGCTCATGAACCCCCACAAGGTCTGCCGGAAAGATTCCATGAAGTGCTCGTGATGGGTGATTTCTGTGGCAATTGCCACGGTGTAACTACCGCCGCCATCGGTGCCAAGCTTGACCATCGAGGAAATTCCCCGCCATGGCTGGTCGTCTTTGCTGTTCCATTTGACGGGCTGCTCGCGCCTTGGTGTCGCGCCAATGCTTAGTAGGTCCTGCGGAAAGACCATGGATTCGTTGGTATACAGCGTTTTGCCATTGTGGTCATAGACAGCAACGATCAACCCGTGGTGCCCCGTCAGCGCATCGTCCAGTTGCTGGGTTAGCGTTTCCTTGGGTTGGATGCCTGGACTCCGCTCCAGGATATGCTTTGCCAACTGCATTTTTCCATTCAGCACGTCCAAATCCTGCTCTTCAAAGTGGCGTTCAACCGCATTGCCGATGAGCAGGCCAAGCAGGAACAGCACAAAGGCCGAGGCCAGCGCGAACAGCAGGGTCAGGCGAAGCGTCAGTGAGGGGCCGCGAGTCGGTGTCAATCGGTGATCTCCAGAACATAACCCATGCCACGCACCGTACGAATCAACTTGGGTTCGAACCCGTCGTCAATCTTGACCCGCAGGCGCTTGATCGCGACCTCAATGACGTTCGTGTCGCTGTCGAAATTCATGTCCCAGACCTGAGAGGCTATCAATGAGCGTGGCAACACCTCACCCTGACGGCGCAGCAACAGTTCGAGCAAGGCAAATTCCTTGGCGGTCAGGTCAATCCGTTTCCCGGCCCGATTGACGCGGCGGCGCAGCAAGTCGAGTTCGAGGTCGGCGGCGCGCAGAAACTCGGATTCCTTGGCTTTTCCGCCACGACGCAAAAGAGATCTGACGCGAGCCAACAGCTCAGAAAACGCAAAGGGCTTGACCAGATAATCATCGGCACCCAGTTCAAATCCTTTGACCCGATCTTCCACCTGGTCGCGTGCCGTCAGAAACAGCACCGGCATTTCCTTGCCGGCCCGGCGAATGCCTTGCAACACCTGCCAGCCGTCGATACCCGGGAGCATGACGTCGAGGATCGCCAGATCATAGGCCTCTGTCAGCGCCAAATGCAGCCCGTCGAGGCCGTTGACGGCCAAATCCACGACGAAACCCGCCTCAACCAAGCCCTGCTTGAGGTAGGTGCCGGTTTTGGTTTCGTCTTCCACCACAAGAATTTTCATCGATCTCTCCGCCATTCATTGGCTATTGATGGCGCATTCTCCTTCGCTTTTAAAGGCTAAATGCCTAGATTACGGAAATGTAATTCACAAGTCAGCAAGATGTTGGTTTGGCGAAAGCATGATGTCAATCATCGGAGCAAAAGACTCCGCATATTCCCAATGGAGGCATCATGAAAATCATGGCATTAACGGTCGCGCTCGCCGCGACACCCGCCTGGGCCGATTCCCACTCGCCCAAGGAACCGATACCCGAAACATCCTACCAATCGGCTTTCGCGGATTACAAACCTATCCAGGATGAGCCACTGCATGACTGGCGACAAGTCAATGGCGAGATGGGCCGCCTGCGTGGACACATGGGGCATCTTGAAACCGGCCCGGCGACTGGACAGCCCGTCCATGAGCACGAAAAACCCGCAGAACTCATCCCGCAGGCGAATGGAGACAAGCCATGACCTCCGCTCGCTCTTTTTTGCCGATGCGTCGCGGAAAACTTCTTGTCGCCACCGTCGGCATTCTCGGTTTGGCCGGTTGCGCCACGTTTTCGGACGACGGCGGATTCGGCCGTGTCGAGCAAACGACCCGCGAGCGTTTGGACAAGGACGTCAAATGGGCGCGCAGCGATGCGGAACGCACGACATTGCAAACCCGTGTCGGCGAACTGCTCGCCAAGCCGCTAATGGCGGATGACGCAATCCAGCTTGCGCTCTACAACAATCGCGGCTTGCAGGCGGCGTTTTTCGATCTGGGCATCAGCGAGGCCGAACTGGTGCAGGCCGGGCGCTTGCCCAATCCCCATTTCTCGATGCTGCGTGCCAGCAAGCCGGAGAACGGTATCCGGGAGTTCAAGATTGAACAAGCGCTGACTTTCAACATCTTCGCCCTGATCACCATGCCGCTGGCGGTTGAGGTGGAGAAACGCAAATTCGCCCAGGCACAGCAACTGGCAGTGGTCGATGTAGCCCGCCTGGCCGCCGAGACTCGCCAAGCTTATTACACGGCGCTGGCCGCCGAAGAGTCCGTGCGGTATCTACGCAAAATCAGGCAGGCAGCCGAGGCAGGCGCCGAACTGGCACGGCGCATGGCGCAGGTGGGCAATTTCAGCAAACTACGCCAGGCACGCGAGCAGGCCTTCTATGCCGATGCCGCCTTGAACCTGGCCAGATCGGAACAGTCGGCAATCGCGGCTCGCGAACGCCTTGCTCGCATCCTGGGCCTGCCTGATCGCAACGCCATTCGCTTGCCCGAACGACTTCCCGATTTGCCCAAGACGGTCGACGAGTTGCCGGGTGTCGAACAAGCGGCGCTCGTTCAGCGCCTCGATCTGCAGGCAATCCGCCTCGAAACCGAGGCGCTGGCGAAGAATCTTGGCCTGTCCAAGGCAACCCGCTTCATCAACGTCCTCGAAGTCGGCCCGGCCCGGGTGCTTGAAGGCGCACGCGACAGCGGTTACAAGAAAGGCTACGAAATCAGCTTCGAGTTGCCAATTTTCGATTGGGGGGGGTCCAAGGTGGCCAAGGCTGAATCGATTTACATGCAGGCGGTGGAGCGTGCCGGCGAGTCGGCAATCAATGCCCGCTCGGAGGTTCGTGAGGCTTATCACGCCTACCGGACCAATTACGACATCGCCCGTCATTTCCGCGACGAGGTGGTTCCCCTTAACAAGCGGATTTCTGAGGAGAACATGCTCCGCTACAACGGCATGTTGATTGGTGTTTTCGATCTGCTCGCGGATGCCCGAACGCAGATCGGCAGCGTTAACAGCTATATCGAAACCTTGCGCGATTTCTGGATTGCTCGCGGCGATCTGGAGATGGCGATGATCGGCAAGCCGTCGTTGAACGCATCGGCCCGAGCCACCATTGCGGCCACCGGCCGCGCCGACCATTAAGGGGAGATCCACCATGAGCACACGTCGCGAATTTTTCAGAAACCTTGGCATGGCCGGCGGAGCCGTGGCTGCTGCATCCGTCAGTTCCGTCGCGCTTGCCGCCTTGCCCGAACTGGTCTCCAAGGACAACCCGGACACGGCCTCTCCACTGACTCCGCCCAACGGCCGCCCCTATAATCCGGTCGTCACCCTAAACGGCTGGACCCTGCCTTGGCGCATGAACGACGGCGTCAAGGAGTTCCATTTGGTCGCAGAACCGGTTGTCCGCGAAATAGCGCCCGGCATGAAGGCCCACCTCTGGGGCTACAACGGGCAAAGCCCCGGGCCGACCATCGAGGTGGTCGAGGGCGACCGGGTGCGCATTTTTGTGACCAACCGGCTGCCGGAACACACGACCATTCACTGGCACGGCCAGCGCCTGCCCAGCGGCATGGACGGCGTCGGCGGGCTCAATCAGAAGCAGATTCCGGTCGGCAAAACCTTTGTCTACGAGTTCGTCGCGCGTCGCCCCGGCACTTTCATGTATCACCCGCACGCCGACGAGATGACGCAGATGGCGATGGGCATGATGGGGTTCTGGGTGACCCATCCGAAAGACCGCCACCCGCTTATCGAGCCCGTCGACCGTGATTTCTGCTTCCTGCTGAACGCCTACGACATCGATCCGGGCAGTTACACGCCCAAGGTCAACACGATGCTTGATTTCAACCTCTGGACCTGGAACAGCCGCTCCTTTCCGGGGATCGATTCGCTCAACGTCCGCAAGGGTGACAAGGTCCGCATCCGTATCGGCAACCTGACCATGACCAACCATCCCATGCACCTGCACGGACATGAATTCGTCGTCAGCGGCACCGATGGCGGTCCGACGCCGATCGGTTCGCGCTGGCCCGAGGTGACCACCGACGTGGCGGTCGGCCAGATGCGGCAGATCGATTTTCTTGCTGACGAAGAAGGCGATTGGGCTTTTCACTGCCACAAGAGCCATCACACCATGAACGCCATGGGGCACGACGTGCCGACCATGATCGGCGTCGACCATCGGGACGTGGTCAAGAAAATCACTGACCTTATCCCCGACTACATGGTCATGGGCGAGCGCGGCATGGCCGACATGGGCGAGATGGAAATGCCCATCCCCGACAACACCCTGCCGATGATGACCGGCCAGGGACCGTATGGGGCCGTCGAAATGGGCGGCATGTTTTCTGTACTCAAAGTCCGTCGCGACCAGAAACCGGGCGACTACCGCGATCCCGGCTGGTACAAACAACCCAAGGGCACACAAGCCTACGAATGGACCGGGCCAATCGCTGCCGCAACCCGCAGCCACGATGCCGGCAAGGGCGCCATGCGTCCGGCCGGAAAGCCGCAATCGCAGGAAGTCGTGGTCAGGAAACCTGTCAGCCACGGTCAACACTGAAATCACACCAAAATCAAAGGAAATCCATCATGAACAAAATGCTTCTGGGCGCCTTGGTAGCCGTTGGACTGGGCGCCGCAACCGCCGGGGTCGTTGTCATGGCCGGCATCGTCGATGTCGGGGCCGATACCCCTCATAGTTCCTTCACCTACCAGGCGCTGACGTTTGCCCGCGAAAGGGCCATTGCCAGCCGCACCGGTGACATCCAGGTTCCGGCTGATCTTGCCGATCCCGAGCGGGTCCGACGCGGGGCGGGCAATTATGCGGCCATGTGCGTCAATTGCCACTTGTCGCCGGAGGCTCCCGACTCGGAAATACGCAAGGGGCTCTATCCCACGCCACCCAATCTGTCGGAGAAGCCGACATCACCCCCTTCACGTGATGCCGCCCGCGATTTCTGGATCATCAAGCACGGCATCAAGGCTTCCGGCATGCCTGCCTGGTCGAAGGGCGGCATGGAAGACGAAGCCATTTGGGATCTGGCAGCCTTTCTGCAAAAGATGCCTTTGTTATCGGCGCCCGCTTATGAGCAACTGGTGGCGGCGAGCGACGGGCACTCGCATGGCGGAGTCGCGGGCCACGACCATGGGCATGACGACCACGAAGCAAAGCCTGCCGAGGTGCCTGAAAAGCCGGCGGGCAAGAGCAAAAAAGCCGACGGTCACGACCATGGAGCGCACAAGCACTAAGCGGTCAAACATTACAAAAATGTAATCAGCGGGACAGCCAATTGTTGGCATTGGCTATCCATACTGACGCCACTCGATTCAAACAGGAGCCTCGCCATGCGTAACCCCGTCCTTGTTCTCGCCTTGATCACAGCCTTCGGTGCCGGCCTTTCCTCCGCCGCAACGGCAGGCGAAATGGTCGATGTCTACAAGAGCCCGAACTGCGGTTGCTGTGGCAAGTGGATTGACCACCTGAAGGACGCGGGCTTCGAGGTTCGCGCGCACAATGTCATGGACGTCCCGGCAGCCCGGAAGCAACTGGGGATGCCAGACCGCCTCGGCTCCTGCCATACCGCCAAGGTGGGCGTTTATGTGGTCGAAGGCCACGTGCCGGTTGCCGACATTCAGCGTCTGCTCAGGGAAAAACCGAAAGCCCTCGGCATCGCGGTGCCCTCGATGCCCCCCGGTTCGCCAGGCATGGAAAGTTCGAAACCCGTTCCCTACAACACGCTGCTGGTCCAGTCCGGCGGTGAAACCAGCATTTTTGCAAAACATTGATTCCAACAGGAGAAACCCATGAAAACACTCATCACCGCCTCCCTGATTGCCTTTGCCTCCCTTGGCACCGTTTCGGTCCAGGCTGCAGGCGACCATGCCGGCCATGCCATGGCTGCACCGGCCGCCGCGTCCGCTGAAATGCAAATGGTCGACGGCCAGGTCAAAAAAGTGGACAAGGCCGCCGGCAAGGTGACACTGTCGCACGGCCCGCTGACCAACCTGAACATGCCGGCGATGACCATGGTCTTCAAGGTTTCCAATGCCGCCTGGTTGGACCAGATGAAGGCAGGGGATAAGATTCGCTTCATGGCCGACTCCGTGAATGGTGCCATCACCGTCGTCCATTTCGAACCAGCCAAATAATAAGATCGACTGGCGGCGAGAGGGTGATTCCATCTCGCTGTCAGCATGCTCCATAAAACAAATATTTCAGGGAGGTCGCATGCGCCGACTCAGGCCATTACCCATTTTGATCCTGTCGCTTGCCATCGCCTTTGGCGCGCCCGTGTTTGCACAAGAGGCCCCCCTCGGTGCGAACGTCGATAGCCTGATCAATTACGCCAAGGCGCGCAATCCGGAATACGCTGCGATGCAGGCCGAAGCCGAAGCGTCGGGTGAGCGGGTGACGCCGGCCGGTGCCTTGCCCGACCCGAAGTTTCGTACCGAGTTGCGCGACATCACCCGATT
>JAVBXO010000088.1 GCA_030824535.1 Azonexus sp.
GGGCCAGCGACTGGGCATGCGAATAGACCTTGGTGATGCCAGCCAGATTCGCTTCACGGGTCAGCAAATTCTGGTGAATGCGCACCACGACCTCGCCACAGATCTTCAGCGGCGTGCCGAGCAGCAGGTCCATCGAACGGCCAACGGCACCTTCGGTCGAATTCTCGATCGGCACTACCGCGTAATGCGCATGCGCGGACTCGACTTCGCGGAAGACATCATCGATGGAAGCCAGCGGCAACAGGCGGGCGGCATGACCAAAATGCTTGGTCGCGGCACTGCCGGTAAAGGAACCGAGGGGGCCGAGAAAGGCGATGGACAGCGGCTGTTCGAGCGACAGGCAGGCCGACATCACTTCACGGAAAAAGAAGGTGATGTTCTCGTTGGGCAGCGGACCGGGATTGAGATCCTGCAGCCGGCGCAGTACCTGCGCTTCGCGCTCGGGGCGGTAAATATGACCACCCTCCCCGTGCTCGGCCTTGATCTCGCCGACGCGTTGGGCGCAGCGGGCGCGGGCGTTGAGCAGTTGAAGAAGCTCGGCATCAATGCGGTCGATGTCGTTGCGGACAACGGCCAGCGCCTTTTGCAAATCGTTACTCATGCGCTCAACCCTTGCGCTTGGCAAAATCATTCATGAAATCGACCAGCGCCTGCACGCCGGCCAGCGGAACGGCATTGTAGATCGAGGCACGCATGCCACCGACCGACTTGTGGCCCTTCAGCGAAGCCAGACCAGCAGCCTTCGATTCGGCGATAAAGGCGGCGTCGAGGCTGGCATCAGCGAGGACAAAGGGGACATTCATCCGCGAACGGCAATCCGGATCAACCGGATTGGTGTAGAAGCCGCCGGAGTTATCAATGGCTTCGTACAAAATACGGGCTTTTTCGGCGTTGACCGCAGAAATGCCTTCCAGACCGCCCTGCCGCTTGAGCCACTGGAAAACCAGGCCGGCGATATAGATGCCGTAGGTCGGCGGCGTGTTGAGCATCGAGCCATTCGCGGCCATGACCGCGTAATCCATGACCGTCGGCGTCGACAGCGGTGCCATGCCGAGCAGGTCGCGATGGATGACGACCAGGGTCACACCCGACGGGCCAATGTTCTTTTGCGCACCGGCGTAGATCAGGCCGAATTTTTCGACATTGACCGGCCGCGACAGGATATGCGACGACATGTCGGCAACCAGCGGCACGCCGGTATCGGCGATGCGCTCGGCAGGAATCTCGACGCCGTGGATGGTTTCATTGGTGCAAACATGCAGGTAGGCGGCGAAGGGATCAAGCTTGATCTCGTCGGCATTCGGCAAGCGGGTGAAGTTGCTCGCCTCGGTCGTCGCGGCGACACGGACATTGCCGATACGCTGCGCTTCCTTGACGGCCTTCTTCGACCACGAACCGGTCACGATGTAGTCCGCCGAACGACCGGCCAGCAGGTTCATCGGGATCTGCGCGAATTGCTGCGTCGCCCCGCCCTGCAGGAACAGCACGTGGTATTGCTCGGGAATGCCCATCAGTTCGCGCAGGTCGGCTTCGGCCTGATCGATGATGGACATGAACTCCTTGCCGCGATGGCTCATTTCCATGACGCTGCAACCCGCGCCATGCCAGTCAAGCAGTTCTTCCTGCGCCTGCAGCAGAACTTCTTCCGGAAGGGCAGCCGGACCGGCGCTGAAATTCCAGATGCGATTCATCAAGCTTCTCCACCTTCTTCGTTGGCTGGCGGTGCAGCATCCTCGGCCACACCCGTTTCTGTTTCTGCGTCGACTTCCACCACTGACTCGGCGACCTTTTCCAGACCGGCCAGTTTCTCGCCTTCGTCCAGCGAAATCAAGGTCACACCTTGCGTCGCCCGGCCCATGCCGCGAATTTCCGCGACGCGGGTGCGAATCAGCACGCCACCGGTGGTGATCAGCATGATTTCGTCGTCGTCATTGACCAGCTTGGCGCCGACCACGGCGCCGTTGCGCTCGCTGTCGGCAATCGCCTTGACGCCCTGCGTGCCGCGTCCGGAATGGCGGAAATCGGCCAAAACGGTACGTTTACCGTAACCATTCGCGGTCGCCACCAGCACCGTTTGCTGATCGCTTTCGGCGACCAGCAAGGAAATCACTGCCTGGCCTTCATGCAGCTTCATGCCGCGCACACCGCGCGCACCACGGCCCATCGGCCGGACGTCTTCTTCGTCGAACCACACCGCCTTGCCGGCGTCCGAAACGAGCACGATGTCGCTCTGACCGGTGGTCAATTCAACGCCGATCAAATAATCGTCATCCAGCAGGTCGACCGCAATAATGCCGGCCTTGCGCGGATTGGAGAAGTCGGACAGCGGCGTCTTCTTGACCGTGCCAGCGCGGGTCGCCATGAAAATGAACTTGTCTTCGACAAATTCCTTGACCGGCAGCACGGCATTGATGCGTTCGCCCTCTTCCAGCGGGAAGAGATTGACAATCGGCTTGCCGCGACTGGTGCGGCTGCCCTGCGGTGCTTCGTAAACCTTGAGCCAGTAGCAACGGCCACGGTTCGAGAAACACAGGATGAAATCGTGGGTATTGGCCACGAACAGGTGATCGACGAAATCCTCGTCCTTGATCGCTGCCGCCTGCTTGCCGCGCCCGCCACGCTTCTGGGCGCGGTAATCAGCCAGCGGCTGAGCCTTGACGTAGCCGCCGTGCGACAAGGTCACAACCATGTCCATCGGCGTGATGAAATCTTCGATACCCAGTTCCTGCGTGTGCAGCACGATTTCCGAGCGGCGCTCATCGCCGAACTGCTCGCGGATCGCCGTCAACTCGGTGACGATGATTTCGGTAATGCGTTCCGGTTTGGCCAGGATGTCGAGCAAGTCGAGAATCTTGACCATCACGTCCTTGTATTCGCCAACGATCTTGTCCTGCTCCAGACCAGTCAGGCGCTGCAGGCGCAATTCGAGAATCGCCTGCGCCTGCGCATCGGACAGGCGATACCCCTGTTCGGACAAACCGAATTCCGGCGCCAGGCCATCCGGACGCGAGGCGTCCGAAGCAGCGCGGATCAGCATTTCCTCGACCACCGGGCTGCGCCACTGGCGCTCCATCAAGCCACGCTTGGCATCGGCCGGCGTCGGCGCGGCCTTGATCAGGGTAATGATTTCATCAACGTTGGACAGCGCAACCGCCAGGCCTTCGAGGATGTGGCCGCGTTCACGCGCCTTGCGCAGCTCATAAACGGTACGGCGCGTCACCACTTCACGGCGATGCGACAGGAAGCATTCGAGCATCTGCTTCAGGTTCAACAGGCGCGGCTGACCATCGACCAGCGCCACCATGTTCATGCCGAAGGTATCCTGCAACTGCGTCTGCTTGTACAGGTTATTGAGGATAACCTCGCCGACTTCGCCGCGCTTCAACTCGATAACGATGCGCATGCCGGACTTGTCCGACTCGTCGCGAATATCGGAGATGCCGTCGATCTTCTTTTCGTTGACCAACTCGGCGATCTTTTCGATCAGCGACTTCTTGTTCACCTGGTAGGGAATTTCGTCGACGATCAGCGCCTGACGGTCATTCTTACCCATGTCTTCAAAGTGCGTACGGCCACGCATGATGACCCGGCCACGACCGGTGCGATAACCTTCGCGAACGCCCATGACGCCATAGATCAGCGCCGCCGTCGGGAAGTCCGGCGCAGGAATGTAGTCAATCAGGTCATCGATGGACAGCGCCGGATTTTCCAGCAAGGCCAGACAGCCAGCCACCACCTCGTTGAGGTTGTGCGGCGGAATATTGGTCGCCATACCGACGGCGATGCCGGAAGACCCATTGATCAGCAGATTGGGAATACGCGCCGGCATGACCAGCGGCTCATTCTCGGAGCCATCGTAGTTCGGTCCGAAATCGACCGTTTCCTTGTCGAGGTCTTCGAGCATCTGGTGGCCAATCCTGGCCATCCGCACTTCGGTGTAACGCATTGCCGCAGCGCTGTCGCCATCGACCGAACCGAAGTTGCCCTGGCCATCGACCAGCATGTAACGCAGCGAAAAATTCTGCGCCATGCGGACGATGGTGTCATAAACCGCCGTGTCGCCGTGCGGGTGATACTTACCGATCACGTCACCGACGATACGCGCCGATTTCTTGTAAGCCTTGTTCCAGTCATTGTTCAGCTCGTGCATCGCGAACAGCACGCGGCGATGCACCGGCTTCAGGCCGTCGCGCGCATCTGGCAGCGCCCGGCCGACAATCACGCTCATCGCGTAATCGAGATAGGAACGACGCATCTCGTCTTCGAGGCTGATCGGCAGAGTTTCTTTGGCGAATTGATCCATGTCTCTTCTTTGCGCGCGACTTGCGGCGCGTTTGTTGGTTGAAACGAGCGTAATTTGCTATTTTAACACGCACCACCCCCTGGAACCGACGCCGTTTGCCATGACAACAACACCAAAAATCATCGACTTGCTGATCGAAGCCCGCTGGATTGCCACGGTTGACCAGCCGGACGTGCTGAAAAACCACGCCGTCGCCATCGACCAGGGCCGCATCGTCGACATCCTGGCGCAAAACGACGCCGCCACTCGCTACGCCCCGCAACAAAAAACCAGCCTGGGCAATCACCTGTTGATCCCCGGCCTGATCAACCTCCACACCCATGCCGCAATGTCGCTGATGCGCGGCCTGGCCGACGACCTGCCCTTGATGGACTGGCTACAGAAACACATCTGGCCGGCCGAAAGTGCCCACCTCTCGCCCGAGTTCGTGCTCGACGGCACGCGCCTGGCCTGTGCCGAAATGCTCAAGGGCGGCATCACCTGTTTCAGCGACATGTATTTCTTCCCCGATGCCGCCGCCAGCGCCGCCGCCGAATTCGGCATGCGCGCGATGATCGGCATC
Organism: Azonexus sp.; assembly: GCA_030824535.1. Lineage (GTDB taxonomy): Bacteria > Pseudomonadota > Gammaproteobacteria > Burkholderiales > Rhodocyclaceae > Azonexus. The sequence continues at coordinate 4,866 of JAVBXO010000088.1, forward strand.
CTGACCATGGAATTCCCCACGGCCTATGCCGTTGACGGCGACGACTACCTCAAGCAGGGCCTGGCCGCCCGCGAAAAATGGCTGGATCACCCGACCACCCATTTCTGCCTGGCACCCCATGCCCCCTACACCGTCCCGGACGCGATCTTTTCCCAGGTCCTGACGCTGTCCGAACAATCCAACATGCCCATTCACTGCCACATCCATGAAACCCGGCAGGAAATCGCGGACAGTCTTGAATTGTGCGGTCAACGCCCGCTCAGCCGCTTAAATGAACTGGGGCTACTCGGCCCGCAGTTCATCGGTGTGCATGCTGTCCATCTGGACGAAGAAGAAATGCAGCTGCTGGCCAGAAACGGTTGCAGCATCGCCCATTGCCCGACCTCCAACCTGAAACTGGCCAGCGGCATTGCCCCCCTGGCGCAGCTTCACGCCCTCGGCATCAATATCGGACTCGGCACCGACAGCGCCGCCAGCAACAACCGCCTCGACCTTTTCGGCGAAATGCGCCTGGCCTCGCTGCTAGCCAAAGGCACGAGCGGCGATCCGAGCGTGCTTCCCTGCCGTGACATCCTGCGCATGGCCACACTGAATGCGGCCAAGGCGCTGGGACTGGAGCATGAAATTGGCTCGATCACGATCGGCAAAGCGGCTGACCTTTGTGCCGTTGAACTCGACAATATTGAATGCCGTCCCTGTTTTGACCCCCTGTCACATCTGATCAATGTTGCCGGCCGGGAGAACGTCAGCCACGTCTGGGTGGCCGGCAAGTGTTGCGTAGAGCACAAAACATTGCTGCCAAGCCCGGCAAATCGCTTGGAGCCGAGCATTGCACTATGGCAAAATAAGTTGGAGTACTGTCGCAAGGCATAAGTATTAGCCTTGATTCAGTTTATAAATTCCGAAATTTTCTTCAACGAGGGAAAAAATATGATCAACTCTATCGCCAAGAAGTCCTTGGTTCTGGCCCTGCTGGCCACTATCGGTTTCACTGCTGTTGCTCAGGAACGTGTTTACGTCATCGACCAGCGCGACGTCGTCGCCAAGTCTGGTTTCGGCCTGTGCTGGCGCACCGGCTACTGGACCCCGGCCGCTGCTGCCGCCGACAAGGCCGGTTGCGAGTGCGACAAGGACCTGCTGCCGAAGGCCGCTTGCGAGCCGAAGGCTCCTGCTCAGCCGCAAGGCCCCGCCAAGCCGGCCGCTGCCGTCAAGCCGACCGGTGAGAAGGTCACCGTCGCCGCTGATGCCCTGTTCGACTTCAACAAGGCTGTGCTGCGTCCGGAAGGCAAGGCCAAGCTCGACGAACTGGTCTCCAAGGCCAAGGCCATCAAGCTCGAAGTGATCCTGGCCGTCGGCCACACCGACCGTATCGGTGGCGACGCCTACAACCAGAAGCTGTCCGAGAAGCGCGCTGCTGCGGTCAAGGAATACCTGGTTGCCAAGGGCATCGAAGCTAACCGCGTTTACACCGAAGGCAAGGGCGAAAAGCAGCCCGTGACCGCCGGCAAGTGCGGCAAGAGCGAAGCCAAGACCAAGGCCCTGATCGCCTGCCTGCAGCCGGATCGTCGCGTCGACATCGAAGTCATCGGTACCAAGTAAGCCGACTGCGCTTCACCAGAAGCCCCGCACTGCGGGGCTTTTTCTTTTCCAAACCTTCTTTTCCAAAGCAAGTGGCACATGATGGAAAAAATGCTTAACGCCGACCCTGCAGAACTCGACAAATTTGGCGAACTCGCCCATCGCTGGTGGGATCCGAGCAGTGAATTCAAGCCACTGCACGACATCAACCCGCTACGCCTGGACTGGATCGACCGCGCCGTCGGCCTGGCCGGCAAGCGCGTGCTTGACGTCGGCTGCGGCGGCGGCCTGCTCTCGGAAGGCATGGCCGGCTACGGCGCCGACGTCACGGGCATCGATCTCTCGGAAAAGCCGCTCGGCGTCGCCAAACTGCATCTGCTCGAAAGCGGCCGCAAGGTCGATTACCGCCTGGTGTCGGTCGAGCAACTGGCCGAGGAAATGCCCGCCAGTTTTGATGTCGTGACCTGTCTCGAAATGCTCGAACACGTCCCCAACCCGTCCAGCGTCATCACGGCCTGCGCCCGACTGGTCAAACCCGGTGGCCAGGTTTTTTTCTCGACCTTGAACCGCAACCCCAAGGCCTACCTGTTCGCAGTGATCGGCGCGGAATATCTGCTCAAGCTGCTGCCCAAGGGCACCCACGATTACGCCAGGTTCATCAAACCTTCCGAAATGGCGCGCTGGGCGAAAATGGCCAGTCTGGAACCGGAAGAGCTGATCGGCATGAGCTATAACCCATTGCTCAAGGAATACAGCCTGGGCAAGGATACCGGCGTCAATTACCTGATGCGTACCCGGCGCAATGCCTGAGCGCATCCAGGCCGTTCTTTTCGACCTCGACGGCACATTGGCCGACACTGCGCCCGATCTGGGCGCGGCGGCCAACTTTTTGCTGCTGGAAGAAGGTCGACCGCAGAAGCCACTTGCCGAGCTTCGCCCCTACACCTCGCAGGGCGTTCGCGGCCTGCTGCGCGCCGGTTTCGGCATTGATCCCGAGCATGACGATTACCCGCGCCTGGCCCAGCGCTTTCTCGAGTTTTATGCCGAGCACCTGTGCGAGGACACCCGGCTTTTTAGCGGCATTCCCGAATTACTCGATCACCTGGAAGATGCCGGTCTGGCCTGGGGCATTGTCACCAACAAGCGCATGCGCTACACCGACCCGCTGGTTGCCCGGCTAGGCTTGAGCCCGCGCACGCCTTGCGTGGTCAGCGGTGACACTACTGCCGCTGCCAAACCGTCGCCCTTGCCGATTCAGCACGCCTGCCAGCTACTTGCCAGCGCCCCGCAGCGCAGCATCTACGTTGGCGACGACCTGCGCGACATCCAGGCCGGACGCGCTGCCGGCTGCCTGACCGTGGCCGTCTCCTACGGTTACCTGGGCCACAACGGACCACTGGAGAGCTGGGGAGCCGATTTGATCATCGACCATCCGCAGGAACTGATTGAGTTTCTGCAAAAGCTCGCTTGATCCAGTTACGGCAAGTTGTGCCCCTTGCACACAGACGGCACGGCATAGCCAGCCAGCTAACTGGCTTGAATATTGCTAAATTCAGGTGCGTCAATCTGCAAGACATGCCCCCACGTTGCCTCAGCTCACTCAAACTACCTCCCGGCCCCCTCCCGAATTACAGCTCACATCATGCCCATCATGAAAAGCTATCTGCTTGCCCTCCTGCTTGCCCTGATCTCGCTGAGCCCCAGCTACGCTAAAACACCGGGAGAAGTCGAGGAAGGCGGTTTTCTGCGTAATGCCGCACTACGAGGTCTCAATGGCCCCGACAAGAAGTTTTCCGACTTCCTGGGAAAACCCCTGATCGTCAATGTCTGGGCCAGTTGGTGCGGCCCTTGCAGAAGCGAGATGAATTCGCTGGAAAAACTGGCTAAGCGCTACGGGGGCAAGCAATTTTCAGTCATCGGGATATCGACGGATGACAATCCACAAGCCGCCCAGTATTTTTTACAGAAATCGGGAACCAGTTTTCCCAATTTTGCGGATGCGCCTCCCTGGCCGCTGGAAAACATGCTGGGCGCCAATCGGCTGCCCCTTACCGTGTTGATTGGGGCTGATGGCAAGGTGCTGTCAAAGCACTACGGCGCCCGCGAGTGGGACAACCCCAGCACCATCGAAGCAATCGGCAAGACCTTCCGCATTGGAATATAGGCCGGATATCTCATCCGGACCGATTCCTGCTAATGCATTCCCGAATTCTGGAATCATGACCCCGCAAAACTCCCTCGCCAACGATCTTATCGAAGCGGGCAACGAACATTTCCAGATCGCCTCACGCCCAGGCCGGGCGCTTTTCTGGAGCACTGACAGCAGCGGTCGCTGCGAACTTGTCAGCGACAACTGGCCGGCACAGACAGGGCAGTCCATCGAGGCAGCGCTGGGGGATGGATGGCTGAACATCATTCCCGCCCACTACCGACTGGAAGTCGTGGAAGCGCTCAGGGAGGCCATCGAAAAACATCGCGGCTTTTATCTGCGTTACCCGGTCACTCATGCCGATGGACGAATCTTTCAGGTACTGCACGACGTTTCTGCCCGGACCTTGCCTTCCGGAAAGTTCAACGGCCTGATCGGCACCCTGACCGACGAAACTGATAGCAGCAACGGGCAGCAAATCCTGAACAAGGCCGAGCAGCAGGTTTATGAGTTTCTCAATGAAGTCTGCCTGCCGGCGCTGGCTATCGATAAGCAAGGGGGCCTGGTACAGATCAATGCCAGTCTCGCCGCCCGGCTGAATGCGCAGCCCGAGCACCTACTCGGCAGCGACTGGATTGCCCGCTTTGTCTGTGCTGACGACCATGAACGCCTTCGGCAGCTGCTCGCCAGCAATCATGTCTTGCCCAGCGAAATTGAATACCAGATCGAAACCCCCGCCGGGCCGCGGCTTTTTCGCTGGCATTTGACCCGCCTGCGAGATAGCGCCGGGAACCCGGCCAATCTGGCGATGATGGGCTCCGACATCACCCGCTGGCGACAAAAAGGCAATGCGCTGCGTCTCACCGCACAGGTTTTTGACAATTCGATGGAAGCGATGGTCATCACTGACTGCGACAACAAGATCGTTTCGATCAACGCCGCTTTCACCACCCTGACCGGCTACAGCCGCGAGGAAGCCATCGGCCAGAAC
>JAVBXO010000356.1 GCA_030824535.1 Azonexus sp.
ACACGAACCCTGCGCCTGACGGCCGAAGGCGAAATCTTTCTCGAACATTGCCGCCCGGCGCTGGCGCTGATCGCCGATGGCCGCGAAGCCCTGGCCACCGGTCGCAGTGTCGTCCGTGGCCCGCTGCAGATTTCCGCGCCGTCCGACCTCGGGCGCAATATTCTCGCCGGCTGGCTTGATGAATTTCAGGATCGTTTTCCCGCCGTGCAACTGCGCCTGTCGCTGTCCGACCGCGTCGCCGACGTCTATCGCCAGCCAGTCGACATTGCCCTGCGCTACGGCCAGCCAGCCGATTCCAGCCTGATCGCCCTGCCCCTGGCTGCCGCCAACGTCCGCGTGCTGTGCGCCGCCCCCGACTATCTCGAACGCTACGGTACGCCCGGCGACATCAGCGAACTGGCGCAGCACAACTGCCTTTGTTACATGCTCGGTGAGGATATTCACGACCGCTGGCGCTTCCGCCGCGACGACCAGGAAAGCCAGCTGCGCGTCAGCGGCAATCGCATCGCCGACGACGGTGAAATGGTCAGCCGCTGGGTCCGCGCCGGCCACGGCATTGCCTACAAATCGGCGCTGGACATCGCCGACGACCTGCTGGCCGGCCGCCTGATCCGCCTCTGTCCCGACTGGCAAGGCGACCCAGCCCCCCTGAACCTGATCTGCGCCGACCGCCGTCAGCTCAGCCCGGCCATCCGCGAATTGCGCGCGCTGCTGGTCAGCCGCTGCGACGCCCGCCTCGCCGCCTTGCGCGAACGTGGCTGGTTGGTTTGAGCGAAAAGCGATCAATTTTTGAATGTCATTCCCGCGCAGGCGGGAATCCAGAAAGTTGGCAAACTGGATCCCCGCCTGCGCGGGGATGACGCATCTTGCAGAATTTCCCCGAAGGAAAACCAGCCGCTCTTGCGGTCGACCCTGAAAATACCCGCATTTTCAGTGTCGACCGCAGAATTGCTCGCTCAGCCGTCGATAGTCAGATAGACCAGCGTCTGGTTGAGCAACTGGTAGGCGATTTCGCCGAAGGTGATTGGCCCCAGCAGCGGACCGGTTCGGCGGCCTTCCAGGCCGGAATAGAGGAAGTTCAGGATGCAGTTGCAGGAGAAGGTCAGTCCGCCATCAAGGTGTGGCAGCGCTGACTGGAAAGCGCTCATGTAGTCGGCAACGGGCGCTGCCAAACGGTATTCCACCCCCGGAAAAACCGGCGCGTAGAACTCGACCTTGTCCCCGACAGCCTTGATGCTGACATTGACCAGCGCCCCGCAATAGTCGGCGACCAGCGGCAGGCGGGTGTCGGCAGCCGTAGCCTTGAGATGCTCGGCGAAGCGCCCCGGCTGGCCGTCGATCAGGCAGGCGTCGGCAGCAAAGCCGGCTTCCGGGAAAGTCAGCACCGGCCCGCTACCTGGCTTGAAGAGATTGACGATGTCGATGCGGGCAAACTTGCCGGCCGGCAGCGGTACATCCATCGCCACCGCGTGCTGGTCGGAAAATTCGCCGGTGGTGCCGAGCACGACCTTGGGCGTGCGCTTGCCGAGATCGTCGAGGTGCACGCCGGCGACCCAGCCGACCAGCGGCTTCATGTACATCTCTTCGTAATTCGGCGCATTTTCGGCAAAGCTAGCATGGCAGGGGCCGAAAGCCGGCACGACGAGCAGGGTATAGCCGTTTTCCGGGCTGTTGCGGCACAGTTGCGGCAGCGAATCGGTATCGTACAGGCGCAAGGTCGGCAGCTCGGCGAGCACCGGCAAGGGCGTCACGAAAACGCGCTCACGGTCGACCTTGCCACCTTCTTCAGCCATGAAATAGGGGATCGTGCCGCCGATCCAGTTACCTTTGGGCAACTGGCGCAGAGCATCTTCATCGCCGGCAATATTGAGATAAGCGCCTTCGGCAATCAGGGTGCCAGCCTCGGCCAGGCTCATCAATCGGGCATTGTTGATCATCTTGCGGCCTCCTTAGCGCAGGCGCTCGAGCTGAGCCAGTTCATGACTCAGCGCGGTTTCATAACGCAGAAAATAACGCTGCAGTTCATAGCCCTTCATCCCTCGGACTTCCGAATCGGTAATCACACGCATCTGTTCGCGCAGCTTGGACAGGAAAAGCTTGAGGCTGAGCAGTTTGATATCGATTTGCGCCGAACCGTCGAGCAGACGGGCCCAGACCGGATCATCCGGCTGCGGCACGCGGCTGTCTACCGTCATGCTGCCGGTGGGCACCGGCATCACGCCCGACAAGCCGGCCTTGCCGCTATCGAGTGTGTGCTTGAATTTCCACAGATCGGCAACCGGCACGTCGAGCAGATCGCAGATCGTCTGCAGGCGAATGCCGTCGCGCATCATCGTCGCGATCAGGCGCGACAGGCCGTGGGTAAAGGGCAAGCCCGGCTCGCCACACCAGCTCGGCGCCGACTCTTCCTGCGGCACCGCGGCATGAATGACGCAGCGGCAATCGCCAATATTGACGTGCCGCCAGACCTGCTCCGGCCCTTCATCCGTCGAGGAACGACCGAAGAACCAGCCGCGTCCGGAACTCTTGCCCAGCCAGATATCAATCTGCTGACGCCCGAGGTCGTCGCGAACCTTCAACACCTGCCAAGGCTCCTCCACCCCCAGCATCTGATGCAAAACAGTCTCCAATTTCATGATTTTTCTTCTCCAGTTGAACTCGGCCGGTACTTTTCCGGCAGCAAGTGAGGAAGAACAGCAAAAATCAGGCCTATTGTCCGATTCTGCTGGAGGTGTCGCATGGATGTGCTTTTCCGGTGTTTCTGCCGGGCCGGCAAAGGCGGAAAAACTGCGATGAAATTGAGCAGCGTTCAAGCATGGAGCAGGTGGTGAATCGCCCGAATTGCCGCGTCCTTTTGCAAAAACAGACCCCATGGCCGGAAAACTGTCCGCCAAAGGGCAATGCTCTGCCTGCCGCGCGCACGCTGGGCGATGACACCTTCAGCAGCTTTTTAGAGTAGGCTTGGTATTGCAAATACGGAAAATCAACGACAAGAAGACGAGGGTATCGATGTCTTTCTTCAATGCCTGTTCAAAAAACACCAAGGGCGTTGGCAAATATTCATGGCTGAGCAATTATCTTGTCATGGTCGCGCTGGTGGTGCTGATTCTCGCAAGCTTCCTGATCATCACCTACCAGGGGCGGAAGCAGATACTGGAAAGCAGTTCCCTGAATGAAGCAACCATACTTTCCAAGCAGATTGACCTGGCATTAAGGCGTATCGATTCCTCGCTCAATCTGGTCGCCAACAAGCTGGTTCATGAAAGATTCTCGGCCATGCCGGAGCGGCAGCGTCGTGCATGGGCCCATGAGCGCCTGTACCTGATGCGTGGCGATTTCCCGGAACTTCATTTCTACCTGATTCTCGACCGCAATGGCGAGATGATCGCCAGCAGCGAACCCGACCTGGGCCGCTATAGCATTGCCGACCGCGAATATTTCAAGCAACTCAAATCTGCACCGGATCGCCAGATTCATTATTCCGAGACGCTGAAACTCAAAAACTCGGAAAAACCTTTCGTTGCCATCTACCGCGCGATCTTTGATAGCCAGGACGTTTTTCAGGGCGTGATTGTCGCTCCGCTCAACCTCGAGTATTTCACCCATATTTTTTCTGAAATGGACATCGGCCAGCGTGGCATGGTTTCGATCCGGCGCAGCGATGATTCTCGACTCGTCGCACGCTGGCCCGTCCTTGAGCATGAAATCAATCAGCCCGCCAGCAAGATTCCCAGCTACCAGAAAATTCTCGAGGGCGAGAAAAAAGGGGTTATCCGCCATACCGGCAAACCCGATGAGGAGGATCGCATCTTTGCCTTCCACAAGCTTGAGCGAGCGCCCTTTTTTGTCATGGTCGGACGCTCCCATGCTGAAGGCTTCGCCCTCTGGCGTCAGACCGCAGGGCTCGCCACGCTGCTGACCGTGCTCATCCTGGCTTATCTCGGCTACGCCATCTGGCGCATGAAACGTGGGGAAGACAGCTTGCGCATCAGTGAGCAACGCCTGCAGATTGCTTCCGAGATTGCCCGACAGGGATGGTTCGACCTGAACCCGCAAACTGGTGAAGTCCTTGTCAGTGAGCACTACCCCAAGTTGCTGGGATACAGCCCCGAGGAGTTCCAGAGCAGCCTGCAGAACTGGCTGAACAACATTCACCCGGATGATCTGCCGGCCGTCGAAGCGGCTTATAAAAAGACACTGCAAACGGATGCCACCGCAGAAATGGCCTATCGCCGGCGAACCAAATCGGGAGACTGGATCTGGTGCGATTCCATGGCCCGGGTGGTAGATCGCGACCGGGACGGCCGGCCGGTGCGCATGATCGGTATCCATATGGATATCACCGCCCGCAAGCAAGCGGAAAACGAAGTGCTCAGACTGCTCCACGAGGCCAGTGAACGCGAATTCTTCCTGCGCCAGAGCCAGCAGGTGGGGCAAATAGGTGGCTGGCGGGCCAATCCGGGCACGAATACGGTGATGTGGACGGAAGAAGTTTACGAAATCGTCGAAATGCCTACGGACTACCAGCCGGATTTTGCGACAGCCCTGGCCTGCTACCTGCCGGACAGTCGCCCGCGGGTTTTTGAAAGCCTGCAGAAAACCATGCTCAGCGGCGAAGCATTCACTCTGGAAGTCCAGGTTCTGGGTGCAAAAACCGGCCAGACCAAATGGGCAGAATTACGCGGCTTCGCGCACCGGAATGAGTCCGGGGAGATTGACTACCTCATGGGCACGATACAGGACATCAGTGCGCACAAGGCCGCAAAAAGCCGGCTGATGGACTACCAGGTACACCTCGAGGAGCTCGTGACCAAACGTACCGAGGAGTTGTCCAGGGCCAAGGAATCCGCCGAAGCAGCGAATATTGCCAAGAGTGCCTTCCTGGCGAACATGAGCCACGAGATCCGCACACCGCTCAATGCCATCACCGGCATGACCCATATTTTGCGCCGCACGGAGCTTTCCCCGAAACAGAACGACAAACTCGACAAGATCGAAGCCGCCGGCAATCACCTGCTCGACATCATCAATGCCATCCTCGACCTTTCCAAGATCGAAACCGGCAAGCTGACGCTTGAAGAGGTTCCGGTTCACATCGAGAGCATGCTGGCGAATATCACCACCATGCTTGCCCAGAAAGCCAGGGATAAAGGCCTGGCGTTCAACATCGAAGCCGTGCCACTCCCGCGCAATCTCAGCGGCGATCCGACACGCCTGCAGCAGGCGCTGCTCAACTATGTGGCCAATGCACTGAAATTCACCATGCAAGGGCAAATCACCTTGCGCGTCACGGTGGACGATGAAAGCGCCGAAAGTGCCACGCTACGCTTTACGGTCGAAGACACAGGCATCGGCATTGCCGATGAAACCATGAGCAAACTATTCGGCGCATTTGAACAGGCCGACAGTTCAACCACGCGTAAATATGGCGGCACCGGGCTGGGCCTGGCGATCACGAAAAAACTCGCGGAGCTCATGGGGGGCCGCGTGGGAGTCAGCAGTGGCGAAGGCCTGGGCAGCCGCTTCTGGTTCACGGCCGTTCTGAAAAAGCTGAAGGAAAGCGTCGCGGAAGCAAGCCCGGCGCCATCCGGCGCAGCGGAAGAACTACTCCAGCGCCATCATGCCGGCAAGCGCGTTCTTGTCGCCGAAGACGACCCGATCAACCAGGAAATCACCGTGATGATGCTGGAAAATGTCGGATTACACGTCGAAGTCGCGACAAATGGCAGCGAAGCCGTCGAACGGGCGACGTCCGGCAGTTACGACCTGATCCTGATGGACATGCAGATGCCGCTCATGGATGGCCTGGCGGCAACCCGCAAAATCCGTCAGTTTGCCGCATGCAAGACCCTCCCCATCCTGGCGATGACCGCGAATGCCTTCAACGAGGACAAGGCAAAATGCCTGGACGCAGGCATGAACGACTTCATCGCCAAGCCGGTCATGCCTAAGCTCATGTATGAAACCTTGCTGCGCTGGCTGGCGCAGCAAGAAGCTCGACTGGTGGCTTGAAGCAAGTCTGGCGGCAACGGAAAATTGCCTGATTTTTGCGGTTGACCGCAAAAATCAGGCAATTTTGATAACGGGAGCGAAGCGCCGTAAAAGCTCGAGGAATCAGGCCTTCCCTGCTTTAGCCTTTTTAATCGCTTCCTCGTACTCGGCGATCTTGCGCAGGATGACCGGTCCCTTGGGGCGGAAAAGCTTGGCGATGTTCATCAGTGCGTAGCTGGTGCTCACATTGCGTTTTTCGTAATCGACGGCAGCATCACGCACCGCGTTAACGAACTCGGCCGGAACGTCAGCCAGCGAGGCAGCGAGCAAATCAGCCGCATCGGCCGGCGCATCCGTGAGCCCTTCCGCTTCGTCAGCGGGGCACATGGCCGCCGTCCCGGTGCTTTCGCTTGCGCCAAGCGGGGCAACGGCTAGCGCCACTTCATCAGGCATGCTGTTGCTCAAGGTAGCCACCAAGGCAGCAATTTCCAGGGTCTGTCCGGCTGCCGGCCGCTGCGCCGCCGTCACCTGCAATTCACCGCCACTGTAGAACAGCAGATCATGCAATGCCAGTTCCTGCGGCTCATCCTTGTTTACCGCATCGGCAAAACTGGCCGACAGATACATGCCGTCACCAAAGCGGCAGCTTTGCCCGAGCAGGTAATTGCCGGCGGCCTTTTCGGCCAGGGAAACATCGATCTTCTGCTGGTCGATTTCTATCGTCAGCGTGGCAGCAGCCGACGTCTGGTTGGTATAACCGATGGCCAGCAGTTGCTGCTCGGCCAAGCCAGCAGTGCCGATGAAAAATTTCTCGCGCGGCATCAAGCTGATGTAACTGCGCTCGGCACGGGCAAAGGCAGCACCGGCAACATTCTTGTCGGCAAACACGGCGGCAGCATCAAGCAGCTGGTAGGGGCAGGAGAGCATGGCCGGCGCCTTGGTCGGCTTGCGCGACAGTTTCCGCACCAGGGCCAGTCCGGAAACCTGCTCAAAAATCGGGCTGCGGGCAATCAATTGGCCGCTGGCACCACGCCGACGCGGGAAAACGCCGTCACTGCGCTCGGCCATCTGAACTTCCAGCAAATCACCGAGCAGGATGCCGAAGGTATGGGAAACATGGCGCTTCAGGCTGGTGGGGCTGGCAAAGAAGCGTTCGGTGAACGCTTCACTGTTCAGATCCAGCAGCCAGAAACCGTAGCGGGATGAAAGCGCTTTCAGCGTGCTGGCGAACTCGGCATTGATGGCGAGCTGGTCCAGGGCCGGGGAGATCAGGTTGAGCACTGGCTTGCCCAGCGAAGCGAGCATGCCGTAGAAGTTTTCGATATGCACCAGACGGCTTTGATACTCATTGCCGGCCACGATCATGTCGTCCAGCGCATGCTCGATGATCAGCACGTCGGCCTGGGCCAGCGCTTCCTGGTGACGCAGGAAATTGGCGATATGAAAGGACACCGGAACACCGGGCGCCGAAAAGTTGCTGACATCATGGTGCAGCGACAGGGCGTCGGCATAAGCGCGACTGACGGCGGAATTGGAGCTGCCAAAAACAACAATATTCATTTTTTAGACGCAATAAGCTGAAAAATTCTTCGGTAGGACAATGCCAGAACGGCCCGGGCCAAAAATACCAGCGCACGGACGCAGTCTAAAAAACTGCTCGCATGGCCGGCAGGCAACAAGTCTATATAACACATGCGACAGTTTTAGGACCAGCCCGAAACCCGCCTTTTAGTCATCGCCCGTCCGGAAACTCCCCATTCAGGGTGCGTTTTCCAGCACCACAGAAACCCGGCGGGCATTCAGCCATTGCCACAAGATGGCCAGCATCAGCAATACGACCGGGATCGCCGCAGCGAGGTTCAACATCCGCCAGCCAAACTCCTCGACCAGACGCCCGGCGCTGAAGGTCACGACCGCCACCGCCAGAAACACCAGGCTGTCGTTGAAAGCCTGCACCCCGGCCTTGTGTTCGGGCGGACAACATTCAACCAGGCGGCTGGTTGCACCAACGTAGAGAAAATTCCAGCCAATGCCGAGCAACACCAGCGCCAGCTCAAAATGCAGCAGGCTTTCACCATTGACCGCCACGGCGATGCAGCCAAGCATGGCCAGCCCGCCGAGCAGCATCACCGGCAGGACGCCGAAACGCTGGATCAGACTGCCGGTAAAGAAGGACGGCGCGAACATCGCCACGACATGCCACTGGATCACCGTTGCCGTCGCCGCGAAACCGAGCTGGCTACACATCATCGCCAACGGTGTCGCCGTCATCAGCAGATTCATCAGCGCATAGGCGACGACACCGACGACCACCGCCAGCAGAAAATCCGGCCGACGCAACAGCGGTAAAAACGACTGCCTGGCGGCCTGTGTCGCAACCGGCGCCGGCCGCTGCAAGCGTAAACCGGCGGCGAAGAGCGCGGCCAGCAGCGCCACGCCAACCAGCGCCAGGAAACTCGCGGTGAAGGCCGGCGTCAGCGCGTCCTTGCTCCAGCGCGCCAGATTCGGCCCGGCCAGCGCCGCCAGCACGCCGCCGCTCAAGGTCAGCGAGATGGCCGAACTGCGCTGCGCCAACGGCACGGCATCAGCGGCGGCAAAGCGGTAATACTGGCCGACGGCATTAAAGACGCCTACCAGACCACCGGCCAGCACGAAGAGCAGGAAACTTTCCAGCCAGATGCCGGCCGCCGCCAGCCCCAGACCCAGCGCGCCAACCAACGCCCCGCCAACAAACACCGGGCGCTGGCCGTAACGGGCGATCAGCCGCGCCACCGGGTAGAGCACCAGCATCGTGCTCAGGTACTGGATGGCCAGCGGCAAGGTCGCCAGCGCCGGCGACGCCAGTTGCACGCCGATCAGCACTGACGAGGCCAGCACCAGGCTGACGCTGGTCATCACCGCCGCTTGCGACAAGGCCAGCAAAGCGACGTTACGGCGCATCGTCGCGACCGTGGAGTGTGAGGAAGAATCGGGATGCGCGGACATGTTGGGTTCCTTCGGGAGAGTGGCTCCGGCGCGGAATGGCACTTGCTTAAGTCAAAAACTTGCATGTAGGTGCGAATTCATTCGCACAAAACACCTTGACCGTGCGAATGAATTCGCACCTACGCATCATCGTCTTCCTCAAAAACAGGGTCACAACATCGAGCTTTACAATGCCCCTGGCTTAAGCAAGTACCATTCGTTCCGGGGCGGGGAAATGTTCACCGCCAAGGCTTGCCATCTTGCCGAAAAGGGCTAATGTCTTGAATGACAACTTTCCAACGATTCCTGCCATGCCCAGAACCCTGCTCTTTGTCCTCTACCCCCGCTTCCAGTTGCTCGACGTCGCCGGCCCGGTCGCCGCCTTTGAAGCGGCCAATGAGCTGTTGCCCGGCAGTTACCAGCTGCGGCTCGCCAGCCAGCATGGCGGCCTGCTCGCCAGCTCCTCGGGCATCGCGCTGCCGACCGAGGCCTTTGCCGATTGCCCAGCCCTGGCCCAGGCCGGCGACACGCTGCTGACGGTCGGTGGCCACGGCGTCAATGCCGCCAGCAACGACCCGACCC
>JAVBXO010000108.1 GCA_030824535.1 Azonexus sp.
GCGGGAAGGCATTCTGCACATCCAGCCAGCGCCAGACCGGTGTGCCGGCGGCGCGAGCCTTGACTGTCAGTTTCTGCCACAACACAGCCATCGCCGCTTGCGGCACGGCAATGATGAAACGGCTGGCGTCAATGCGGCCAACCGTGACGCCATCGGTGCTGACCAGGCTCATCGCCTCGGCCGGGCAGGGCAGGCCGGCATCGGCCAGGGCTTCCTCGGCCTGCGGACCGGCAAGGCCCAGCAGCAGCGTGTCGTTGGCGGCCGTCAGCTTGACCTTGGCGCGCAGCACGAACATTTGCAGGCGTTTCTGCGCGGCTTCCAGCAAATCGGCCGCCAGGGCCAGGGCGTAGCCGTTTTCCTGTTGCCAGACGAGGAAGCTAGCCTGCATGCGGCCCTTGGCCGAACACCAGCCGGCATGCTGCAGTTGTCCGGCCGGCAGGTGATTGATGTCGCTGGTGAATTGGCTGTGCAGGAAGGACTTGGCATCCTCGCCCGTGGCTTCGATCAGCGCCAGGTGGGTCAGCGGGACAAGGACCGTCTGCTGGCTGGCGGCCTGCAGTTCGGCTGGTGCATCGCCGAAGTCGAGAAATTCATTCGTTTCACTATCGAAACGGCCGTCGGCTGCTTCCAGAAAACTACGCCAATGGGTGTTCATGGGGGCTCCTGAGTTGGTTTGGGCTATTATATCGCCCCTTATAAGGTGCTCGTTCCTCACGGGCAAGACCCGCTAGTCGCTGACGAGTTCCCGTGCGCTTCCTCATTCGCCTGATTTTCCTGTTTTTTTTGCTGTTGACCGCAGCAGCCAGCGCTTTCTGGTGGTGGGCCAAGCAGCCGGTCAGCCTGCGCAGCACCTCGGTTGATTTCCGTATTACTTCTGGCAGCAGCCTGCGCGCTGCGATCAACCAGATGAGTGAAGCCGGTGTCGAGGTTGAACCCAATCTGTTGGCCTTGCTGGCCCGTGCCCAGCGTGCCGAAACCGGCATCAAGGCCGGCAGCTACGCCGTCACCCAGGGCGTCACCCCCTTGCAACTGCTCGACAAGCTGGTGCGCGGCAAATTTACCCAGGGCGAAGCGACGCTGGTCGAAGGCTGGAGCTTGCGCCAGTGGCGGGCGCGTCTTGATGCCAACCCGGATTTGCAGCACGACAGCCGTGGCCTGAGTGAAGCCCAGATTGCCGAACGCCTCGGTCTTGATCCGGCGCGCAGTCTGGAAGGCTGGCTGCTGCCCGATACCTACCTGTTTGACAAGCAATCAAGCGATCTCGACTTGCTGGCGCGGGCCAACCGGGCAATGCAGCACCGCCTGGAAGAAGAATGGCTACAGCGGCAGAACGGCTTGCCCTATCGCAGCCCCTACGAAGCCCTGATCATGGCTTCGATCATCGAAAAGGAAACCGGCCGTGAATCCGACCGCAAGCTGGTCGCCGCGACTTTCGTCAATCGCCTGCGTCGGGGCATGCTGCTGCAGACCGACCCGACGGTGATCTACGGCATCGGCGAAACTTTTGACGGCAATCTGCGCAAAAACGATCTGCGCACCGACACGCCCTACAATACCTACACGCGTGCCGGCTTGCCGCCAACGCCCATCGCCATGCCCGGTCTGGCTTCGCTGCGCGCCGCGCTGGCGCCAGCGCCTGCCGATGTGCTCTACTTCGTGGCGCGGGGCGATGGCAGCAGCGAGTTTTCGCGCACACTCGAAGAACACAATCGTGCGGTCAACAAATATCAGAGAGGTGGAAAGTGAACGGTAAATTCATCACTTTCGAAGGCATCGATGGCGCCGGCAAAAGTAGTCATGTCGAGTGGTTTGCAGAATCGTTGCGCGCGCGTGGCCTGACGGTGCGGGTGACCCGCGAACCGGGCGGCACGGAGCTGGGTGAAAAACTCCGCACCTTGTTGCTCAATGAGCCCATGCACCTGGAAACCGAAACCCTGCTGATGTTCGCCGCCCGGCGCGAGCATCTGGCCCGCGTCATCGAACCGGCGCTGGCGCAGGGCGAATGGGTCATCTGTGATCGTTTCAGCGACGCCACCTACGCCTATCAGGGCGGCGGGCGCGGTTTGGATCGGAGCAAGTTCCTGACTATGGAACATTGGGTGCATGAGCATCTGCAGCCGGATCTGACGCTGCTTTTCGATCTGCCGCTCGAGGTCGCCCGCGAACGTATCGTGCTTGCCCAGCGGGTGCTCGACAAGTTCGAACAGGAGCGCGCCGACTTTCATGAACGCGTGCGTCTGGCCTACCTCGAACGCGCGCATGCCCATCCGGCCCGTATTCGGGTGATCGACGCCAATCACAGCATTGAACAGATTCGCGGCAAGCTCGAGCAAATCCTGGCAACAATCTGTTCATGAACATCATCGATCTTCACGCCAATACCTGGAAAAGCCTGCAGAAGCGGCGCGAGCAACTGCCGCACGCCTTGCTGCTGAGCGGTCAGAAAGGCATGGGCAAGTATCAGCTGGCCCGGGAGTTTGCTGCCGGTTTGCTGTGCGAGTCGCCCAATAATCACGGCATTGCCTGCGGTCGCTGCCTGGCGTGCAACTGGTTTGCCCAGGGCAACCATCCTGATTTTCGTCTGCTGCAGCCCGAGGCGCTGGATGAGGAAGCGGCGAGCGAGGAGGGCAAGAAAAAGCCCAGCCAGCAGATCACCATCGACCAGATTCGCGGTCTCGACGAATTTTTCAATATCGGAACGCATCGCGGCGGTTTGCGGATCATTCTCGTCAATCCGACCGAGGCAATGAATCGCAATGCCGCCAACTCCTTGCTCAAGACGCTGGAAGAACCTTCGGCGGAGACCCTGTTCCTGATGGTCTCCAGCGATCCCATGCGCCTTTTGCCAACAATACGCAGCCGTTGCCAGGTTGTGCCATTGCGTATTCCGGCAGCTGAAACGGCCACGGCCTGGCTGAGCGCCGCCGGGGTTGCACAGGCTGAGCGCTGGCTGGCGCTGGCGGGTGGCGCGCCATTTCTCGCCATCGAGCTGGCTGGCGGCAAGCAGGGGCCGTGGCTGGAAGTTCTGGCCAAGCGCCTCGCCGCCGGCAAGACGGGCGACCCTTTGAGCGCCGCTGCCGAGCTGGAAAAGGCGCTGAAAGACAGCAAAGGCAAGCTGCAGCTCAAGCAGATCATCGATGCCTGGCAAAAATGGCTGGTTGATATGACATTGGCCAAAAATGGCTGCGAAACCAGATATTTTCTGGCGCAGCGAAGCACAATCCGTGACTTGGCTGCTATGATTCCCGGCGTCCGCCTGATTCAGGCTTACCGCGCGTCTTGTACGCGCCGCCAGGAAGCTGAACAACCCTTGAATGCCCGCCTTTTTCTCGAAGCCTTGTTTCTGGATTACCGAGCCCTTTTTGCTGATTGATCAACGATGAGTGAAGCCAAACCCGCGCCGCAGCGCCCTAGCGTTCTCTCGCTGAATATCAATTCAAAATCCGCGTTGTATGCGGCCTACATGCCGCAGTTGCGTAATGGCGGGATCTTCATTCCGACCACGCGCAGCTACAGCATCGGCGATGAAGTTTTCATGCTGCTGTCGCTGATGGATGATCCGGCCAAGCTGCCGATTGCCGGTTCGGTGGTCTGGATTACGCCAGCCGGCGCCCAGAATGGTCGTGCGCAAGGCATCGGCGTGCTGTTCAATAACGACGAGAGCGGCATTGAAGCCCGGCGCAAGATTGAAGGATTGCTGGGCGGCGTCATGAACTCGGCCCGCCCGACCCACACGCTTTGATCGACCAGACGATGTTGGTCGATTCGCATTGTCACCTCGATTTTCCGGACCTGCTCGCCCGCCTGCCGGACGTTCTGGCACGCATGAGCGACAACGGCGTCGATCTGGCCGTCTGTATTGGCGTCAATCTGGAAGACTTTCCTGGCGTGCTGGCGCTGGCCGAGGCGCACCCCCGGCTTTATGCCACGGTGGGCGTCCATCCCGAATATACCGATGTTGAAGAACCAGATCAGGCGCGACTGCTGACTCTGGCGGCGCACCCCAAGGTGATTGCCATCGGTGAAACCGGTCTCGATTATTACTGGCAAAAAGACAAGCCGGAATGGCAGCATCAGCGCTTTCGCACGCATATCCGCGCCGCCCTGGCTTGCGGCAAGCCCCTGGTCGTTCATACCCGCGATTCGGTTGAAGACACTTTGCAAATCCTCGAGGAGGAGGGCGCTGCTGCCGTCGGCGGGGTCATGCATTGCTTCACCGAGAACTGGGAAATGGCCCAAAGGGCGCTGAAGCTGGGCTTTTACATTTCCTTTTCTGGCATTGTGACTTTCAAGAATGCCGCCATCGTCAAGGAAGTGGCAAAAAACTGCCCGCTTGAACGCATTCTTGTTGAAACCGATTCGCCTTATCTGGCGCCAGCACCCTTTCGTGGCAAGCCGAACGAGCCGGCCTATGTTCGTTATGTCGCCGAAGAAATTGCCCGCTTGCGCGGCGTCGCTGCTGAAGAAATTCGCCAAGCCACGACCGCCAATTTTTTCAGGCTGTTCAAATCCGCCATTCGTCCATGAAAAACATGCAAAAAACCTTGTTGACCGCAGTAATGGCCCTGACGCTTTCGCTTCAGGTCGGCGCCGCCACTTACGACGACCTGATCATTTCCGCCAAACAGGGGGATACGGCTGGGATTGCCGAATTGCTCAACAAGGGCGCAGCCATCGATACCACGGATATCGAAGGCAATACCCTGTTGATGCTGGCGGCTCGCGACGGGCATGTCGCGCTGGTCAAATATCTGGTGCAGAACCGGGCCAAGCTGAATGCGCGCAACGCGACCGGGGATACGGCATTACGCCTGGCCGCTTTTCGTGGCCATCTGCCGGTGGTCGAAGCCTTGATCGCCGCTGGCGCAGCAGTGAATACGCAAGGCTGGACGCCCTTGACCTATGCTGCATTTGGCGGGCATCCGGATATCTGCGCGGCCTTGATCAAGGCCGGCGCAGACGTCAACCTCGCTTCGGAAAATGGTACGACGCCGCTGATCGCCGCCTCCCGTGGCGGCTTCATGGATATCGTCAAGCTGCTGCTGGACAATCGCGCCAATCTCAATCTGGCGCTTGATAGCGGTGAAACAGCCCTGGATGTGGCAACGAAATTCAACAACACCGTTATCGCCGAAGTGCTTTTGAAGCACGGCGGCAAATCCGGTCGTTCTGTGAGTATTGAAGTCCGTTAGAGCTGCGGTTTATTTTCGCAGCCACCAGCCCAGCCAGCGGCTGAGTCGCGGCATGATCACGTAAGACATCAAGATCGCGACCAGCCCGGTAATGATCGCCACCTGCAGTAAAAACGGCAGCGTTTTCAGTCGCGGGGAAACATAGCTCAGCAACAATGCCACGGTCGGGAAAATCCCCAGCCAGCTGACCAGCGTCATCCGCCAGCGCGGCGGTATTTTGCTGGGTGCTACAACGACCGGCCCGAACCAGGCTTCGAGGCCATGCAAAAGCCGATATTGCGGATCACCTTCAGCAACATGGCTGATCTTTTCCATCCAGTCGGCGCGCTCAGACGAGGCATTCCAGCATTCCAGATCGGCCATCGTCGCAAAACGCTGGATGATCTGATATTCGCCATCAGGTTCATGCGGCGGAATCAACTCGGCTGACTGGTAGCCAGGGAAAGCTCGGGCGCTTTCAAACATTGCCCGCACCAGTGCTTCATATGCTTGGGCGCAGCCAGGTTTGGCGCTGCGACGAACGACTCGGAAGACAGCTTGCTCGCTCATGGGGACTCCGGAAGCTTGTTGGCCTAGTGCTTAAATATCGATTATATAATAAATTCTCGAGATTTATAGCTAATGCCTACGCTCGCTCGTCAGTGAGAATGAAAAAGCCTGTAGTTACCAGCCGAGTTTGTGCTTTGCTTCGGTTTCCTGGTGCCTCAGATCATCTTCAGCGTGGAGATAGGTATTTGTTGTGGCAATTGAGCTATGACCAAGATTGTCCCGTACATGCCTGAGATCCATTGAATTGGCCATGCGTGATCCGGAGGTGTGGCGCAGCCAGTGCGCAGAAGCCTCGGCGACCCGGTTTGCCAGCCCTTCAAATTCCTCGCCCCGACTTTGGATGCGTTGCGCGCTGCGAGTAAATACTTCCTTGACGATCAGGTGAACAGCGCTGCGCGTCAGTGATCGTTGTTTACCACCGATCGGCAGGAGCAAGGGCGTTTCTTCTCCCGCCAGCGGTTGAGGGGGTAGGGCGTTGCTCAGCCGATAAGCAGCCAGCTCGCGCATGAGTTCACTGGTCGCCGGCACCAGTCTCAGTTTGTTACCCTTGCCAGTCACTTCCAGCCACCAGCGCTCCGTGCCCATTGCATCGCGGCGGCAGAAAAAAGCGCCCATGTTGTTTTCGATGACCTCGGAAATGCGCAAACCGCAGAGGTAGAGCAGAGAAAACAGCCATCGCACGCGGGCGCTATGCTCGCGCTCCCGTTCGGTTTCGCCCTGCATTTCAGCTATCGTCGATTTGACCTCTTGCCAGAGCTGATCATCAAGAAAGCGGGTGACTCTTGGCTTGGCCTTGCGTTGGCGCTGCCTGGACAAGGAGAGCGGATTTCCCGCCAGGTAGCCGGCACTTACCAGCCATGAAAACATGGCATTCAGAATGATCACCGCCTGGCGCTGACTGGTTGCCGATAAAGGTCCGGCAAAAGGGCGCCACGCCGGATCCTGCCGCGCCCATTTTCGGCCCGGTTTCATGACCCAGCGCTCCGCAGGTTGAGGATCGGCCAGAAACCGCTGATAGATCAACAGGTCTTCATGCGTCAGTGAAGATAGGGGTTTGCCCATTTCTGCCGTCGACCAAAGCAGTAGCCGCTCCGACTCCTTGCGATAGCTATCGAAGGTGGTCCTGGTATCGACAAAACGCGCCAACCAGGCTGCGACGGCGGCGGTGTCGGTTCGTGCAGAAATTTGCGCATAGGCACCACGCACGCGATTGCTACCAAGCTGGCCATTGAGTTCATCGCTTAATTGCAGCGACTCCAGTGGGGCAATGGCGGGTATTTGAACAATTTCGGGCAACTCATGAACTCCCTGAAAGCGCACTGGGCCTGTGCGCTGACATAATTCGACAGTATAACCGTAATGTCAAATAATGTTTAGCATCGGTTGTATTTACAACGTTATACGTTGTATTATTAATCACCGCTTAAATACGCAACTTGTAAGGGGGTAGTCGTGAGCAACGAAGCAAAACTTCTGGCTGATATCGAGGCAATCAAGGCTGGATCGCTTGATACGCAATCGCTGTATCGCGAGGTCTGCACCATCATGTTTTTCCGTTATGGAATTACGCCGACGGCCAACAAGCTTTACCAATACGTCCACAAAGGGAGCATGTCGGCGCCAGCGGAAGCGCTGGCAAAATTCTGGGTAGACTTGCGTGAGAAAAGCCGGGTACGAATCGAGCACCCCGATCTACCCGACCCGCTGAAAGGCGCGGCCGGCGAACTGCTGGCTGAGTTGTGGAACCAAGCCAGAAAATTCTCTGACGAAGCGCTAAGTGGATTTCGCGAAGAATTAATGCTCAAACTGGCCAAAGCGCAGCACGAAAGGGAACAAGCCGAACAGGCGCAGTTGGCAGCGGAGCAGGCAAGCGCCTGGGCGCAGGGGCAAATCCGGCAGCTTGAAGAAGGCGCCTTGGAACTTGAGCGAAAACTGGCTGCAGCAGACGCGAAAGGAGAGTCGCTCAAACAGCAACTGGAAAACGCCAAGCAACAGCGCATCGGTTGCGAGGCCGCCTTGGTCGAAGCCAGGCGGGACTACAGCAATGAACTGGAAAAATCCCGGCAAGAACTACGGCACGCCGAAGATCGACTTGCGGCCAGTGAGCGGCGAGCCTTGCTGGAAATTGACCGCGAAAGACAATCGGCCATCAAATCCCAAAAAGAACTCGCACAGATTCGGCAAAGCAGCCAGGATTTAGCGGAACGCCAACGCGCCGAAATGGCTGGCACTCAGAGGGAACTCGCAGCAAGCAAACAGCTTCTCGGTGTCGCTGAAGGTGCATTGGCCGAGATGAGGGCAAGTCATGAACTGCAATTACGGGAAGCAGAACTCCTGCGCCAAGCCCAGGCTGCGGACAAAACCCGCATTGCGCTGCTGGAGAATGAACTCTCAAGACTTCATTCGCAGTTGAAAACACCTCGGGAGAGGCAGATGCCACAGAGTATTCCTGTCAAAAAACTCAGGCGCAACAGGAAAATTGCGACTTAACTCGGGCTGAAGTTGCAAATCTAAAGATGGAACCAGGAGCGTAGCTTTTTATCAGGGAGTCGGGCAGGGCAAAAGGGGAATCATCCAAAAACCAACAGAATCGCATCAGGAGCGCCGACCGCTAATGGATGATAGCTATGTGCGAATGGAGTGATCATCAGTGCGTTGTTCGTTGGCGCAGGCAAATTTTTAGGTATCGTGAGTTTTCAGGCTTGCCAGATGCCTGATATCGGTGGAATGAGCCGTGCCAGTATTCGTTGCGCGCCTAAACTGGGCTCGCAAGGCGTCAGCTTACCGATGCCAGTTTTTCTCAGGCCATACACAGCGCAGCATGCAGTAACTACTTAGCGTGCTCCGTTGAGAAAATAGGGAGATGAGCAGGCCATGGCAGCAGAAACGGTTTTAAGCGAGCAGTTTTTACTGGTTAAAAAACAGCCCCTATGAAGCGCATTTTTATCGTTCATAAATTCGCATAATTTGTATTGAGTAAGCAGATGAAATTGCTCACTTCGAAAGCCGGGAATCAGGCAGCCGTGCGGCTTTGCAGGGTCTTGAGTATGCTGGCTTCATCTCTATTCTGTGCACGCTCGGCGCGTTCGATGTAGAGTTGTAAAATCCAGAATTCAGGATCTAAATCGGCTAGTTTGCATATCTGAATGACCTTCTCGGCTGATAAAGGGCAGCGGTCATTTCGGTATTGGCTCATTGTTGGCTGTTTTACGCCTAAAACCTGGGCCGCTCTATAGTCGGAAATGCCGCCAAGACTGGATTTAAGAGCATCCAGCAACTCACAAGAAACTGACATTTTCATTCCCCAATGAACCGTTAAATCTAAGCATAGGGACGTAGGTGACCATGCGCAAGGATGAGTTCGTCTGTATTGCAAAGATAGAGATCTGTCTATAAATTCCATCTGCCTGCCCGGCGCTGACACTGACATTCCCCAATGACCAGATGAGCCGGGCGGGCGCCGATGTTGGTCGGCGACTGCCAGGGGCGGTCAAACAGGGGCGGCGCAGTAAATCAGTTTTGGGGAAAAGATCATGAAAAAGTCAGATTTGGTTGAGGCAATTGTTTCCTGTGCAGAAAGCGCGGGTGCTTTCAGAGATGGCGAAAGCTCGTTTCTGCACATCTTTGCGGGTTATCTCCGGTCAGATTACGAGGCGGGCGATGCTGACGCTGTAAAAGTGATGGATGCTTTGGCCGGGGTCAGTGGGGCGCTCAAGGGGTACGCCGAAAGGGTCAAAAAGGGCGCGGTGAAGTAA
>JAVBXO010000132.1 GCA_030824535.1 Azonexus sp.
GCCAAGGTGGCAAAGCGGATGGCCGGATTGATGCGGCCATCGGCCTCGAACACCGCCTCGCCCAACCGGAAAAAGCGAAAACCACCGCCACCCGACCAATTCACCGCCGCCGAAATCCCGCCTTGTTCGCCCGCCACCACCTTCTGCAAGCGCGGCAAACAATGGGTTTCTGCATGCTCGCCCATTTCAATCCCGATCCAGCGCCGCCCCATCTTGTGCGCCACGGCAGCCGTGGTGCCGGAACCGAGAAAGGAATCGAGGACGAGATCGCCGGGGTTGGAGGCGATGTGGATCACTCGCGCCAGTAAACTTTCTGGCTTTGGCGTCTCAAAGGCCGCCTTTTCCCCAAACAGCTTCTCAATTTCAGAACTCCCGTGCTGGTTAAATCCAACATCCGCCCATATCGACGGGGTTGTCATTCCTTGCTTGGCTTCGGATGCAAATAACTTTCGCATTGGTGTCTTGCCAGTACCTTTCACCCCCCAATACAAACGCTTGTCGCGCTGCAAACGCTCCATTTCCTCTTTACTGTGACGCCAGCACGTACCTTGTCGAGGCCAGACATCCTCACCGGTATATGGATTCCGAATAGGATAAAAAAGGCTTTCAACATAGCGTCCACCCTTACCGTTCGCTGTCGTATCAATTTTCCGAAATGCCCCCCGCTCGTCAGGACCATCAGGTTCTGAAAATACCTGATATTCAGCATTCGCCTTTTCTGTACGTGGCATAAGGTTAAAGCTTTCCTCAGCCAAGGTTTTTTTGCTATCCACTCGTTTCGATTTAGCCCATACGAGAATGTGCTCATGTATCGCACCAATTCTTCGATCATTTGGCGGCCCATCACGTTTCTGCCACGCAACATCTAGTACAAAATTTGCCCGCCCAAATATTTCATCCCCAATCACCTTGAGGTAATGCGCTTCGTTGTCGTCGATGGACACCCAGATGCTGCCGTCTTCGGCCAGCAGTTCGCGCAGCAGCTCAAGGCGCGGGTAGATCATCGACAGCCACTGGCTGTGTTCGAGATTGTCGTCGTAATGTTCGAAGGCGCTTCGGGTGTTGTAGGGCGGGTCGATGTAGATGCATTTGACCCGTCCGGCGAAGAAAGGCAGCAACGCCTTCAGGGCTTCGAGGTTGTCGCCCTGAATCAGCCAGTTGTCGTTGCTGCCAGCGCTGGCGTCGCCCTGGGTGCTGACGGTATTGAGCAGGCGAAAGGGAACGCGGGCGGCGGTTTTAAGGGCGTGGGATTTATTGAGCCAGTCGAGCAGGGGCATGGTATTTCTTGAGGGCTGATTCGCATTAAGCGCAAGCCGCGCATTATAGGCGATGACATTTGGCTAACTGGCGCCACCACCGCCAGTTTTGCGGTCAACGCCCCAGGAAAGCCAAAAATCACCCGCATTCCTCACCCATCCGCAACACCGGGGCCAGCAACAGCTCGCCGGCTTACAGGGACTTCAGGCTCAGCGTCGCCAGTTCGTGCAAGTTCAAGGCCAAGTTCCCGCCGTGTTTGCCGGGACGGTTATCCCAGACAAAGTAGCTTGTTTGCCCGGCAGGTGGGCCGAACTGCCGATAGACCTCGGGCATGATCGGCACGTGATCGCCATACCAGCAGAAACGCGCGGGACGGGGGTGTTGCTGAAGAAAATCACGAATATTTCCCATCATCCGGTCGGCGTTGCGCAGGTGCCGCAGATAGATGCTTAAATCCTCACAACCGCTGGGCGGCGGCGCGGAATAAAGCGTCGCAGCGTCCTTGCCATCGGGCTTTTCCAGATGCAGTGGGCCATGGTTTTCCATCGTGATGACAAAGACAAAAACCGGCTGTTCTGCCGCAGCCAGCAGCGACCTGATTTTCTCTGCCACGGCCAGATCGGAAATATAAGGCCCGCATCGCTCTGCCCCGGCAAAGCTGCGAATATCAATGAACTCATCGAAACCAAGGTGGGGATAAACCTTGTCACGCCGATAAAAAGAGGCCGCGTAGGGATGAATGCAGACCGTGCGGTATCCCGCAGCCTTGAGCACCCTGGCCAGGGAATTGACGTTTGTATGCAATATCTCGCGATACGGATTGAAGCGATGAACACCGAGCAGCGCCTCAGTTGCGCCACTCAAAAAGGCAAATTCACTCCGCACCGTATTCGCCCCCCAGGCCGGCACCTGCAATTGTCCATGCTGGACTGACTCGGCATTCAGTCGGTCAAACTCCGCCAGGACGTCGGGACGGATGCCGCTAAAGCACAAGCGGGGATCGAAAAATGATTCGCTCTGGACGACCAGCAAATCGGGACGTTCGGGGGAAATCGATGAGGCGTCGGGGAGCTGGTTGGGCAGTTGCAAGGGTCTCCGCTCGGCACAGCCATAACGCCACAGGCAAGCCAGAAAACCCAGTCGCTGCAGATCAGCCAGCGGGTTGAAAGTGGCCGCCGGACCACCGTTGGACAAGCCGATCAGCACCGCACATGCAGCCAGCAGGGTCGCCACTTCGCCCAACTGCCCATGCAGTGCAAAACGCTCAGCGGGCGCAACTTCCAGCCATAGGCCGATGCCCAGTGCTGCAGCCCCGGCAACCACAATCATCGCGAACTTCCACCAGCCCAGAAAGGGGATATATAGCCTGGGATGGCGGATGGCGTCGGTGAAGTACTCGAAATCCTGAAAGACAAAGGGTTCGCGCAATGAATGAAATTTGGCATTGCTGACCTGGACCAGCACCATCAGGAAAGCGAGTCCGATGGCCATGGAAAACCACGGACGGCCAAGCATCAGCAGCAACACGCCGTGCAGGGCCAGCCATAAACCGGCATGCAACGCCAAGCCCGGCCATGCCCAGCGCCAGGGTGCAGGCAGCGCCGGACGCAACAAGGCAAGGACCGCGAAAGACAAGACGAAGCCGGCGCTGATCGCCGTAAAGCTGGCAGTGAACGGGGACATCATGGAAAGCATCGCCGCATCAGCCCCGATAGCCGAGCAGCGAGAGAATGCGCAAGGAAACAGCAGCCGGCAGCACGGCCAGGAACCAGGTACCCAGGTTGAGGGGAAAGGGAAAACTGATGCGCGCCCGGTCCTTGCTCAGTCCGCGCTGAATCAATCTGGCGGCCCGATCCGGCTGCCACAGGAAGGGCTTCGGCCCCGGCATGGCTTCGCACATCGGCGATTCGACATAGCCTGGCATGATCACGTTGACCCGGATTCCCTCCGGTCCCAGCCAACCGCGCAGCGCTTCTCCATAAGCCTTGATGCCCGCCTTGCTGGCGCAATACGCCGGTGTCACCGGCAAGCCGAAATAGCCGGCAAGTGA
This sequence comes from Azonexus sp., assembly GCA_030824535.1. Taxonomy (GTDB): domain Bacteria; phylum Pseudomonadota; class Gammaproteobacteria; order Burkholderiales; family Rhodocyclaceae; genus Azonexus. Next base: position 3,308 of record JAVBXO010000132.1, read on the forward strand.
GCTAAGCAGCGCAATTTGTCCGCTACCCTGCCGGCGCATGGCCGGCAGCACGGCATGCACCATGGCCATGCTCGCCTTGAGATTGATATCGATCAGCGCATCAACGTCCTCCCAGGGTTCGCCCTTGCCTTCGGGTCCGATGTCGGTATTCATGCCGGCATTGACGATCACCAGATCAAGGGCCTGGGTGGCGCAGAGTTCATTGAGCCAAAGGCGCAGCGCGGCGATATTGCGCAAGTCCAGGCTCTGCAGCACCACCCTTGCCCCGAGCGCGACACAGCGCGCCTGAATCGCCAGCAGCTTGGCCGCGTTGCGCCCGTGCAGATGCAACTCCACCCCCGGCGCTGCATAAATCTCGGCCAGCGCACCGCCGATAGCCCCGGTCGCCCCGGTAATCAGGATTCTTCGCACAAAGCCCTCACATTAATTTTTCCAGCACCGAAGTTTCGCCGTCGAGAATGGCAGCACTATTTCGGACAGCCAATTCGATCCCCTTGCGACAATAAAAACCACCGTTGACCTGGGTCGCATGGATCACGGTATTGCGAAAACGCCGGAACAATTCGCGATTGGGCGCCTCGCCATGTAGCCAGAAATCATCCAGCCCGCCCTGAAAGCTCAGGCCCGGCAAGTTGTAGATCGGATCGCTGAGCGTCGTCGTCGGGCAATCGAGGCCGAGTGACACACCGCCCACCGTGCTATTGACCGTAACCACGCCGCGCGCATGACGCACCAGCAGTTCGAGGTCCCCTGATTCCAGATAATCGACCCGGCCAAGGACATCGTATTGCCGCTCCAGGCGGGCAATCACCGACCCGTAGCCGGTCAGTCCCATGTCCAGCGGATGGTTCTTGATCACCAGCCGGCTACCAGCCGGTGCTTTGCGGGCAAAGGATTCGATGACAAATTCAATAACTTCGGCCATGTTCGCAAAGCGGGAATGATCACGAATCTGGGCATCACTGTTCAATTGCAGGGGCAGCACGTAATACGGCAGCTTGCCCGCCACCAAGCCGGCGATCAATCGGCTATCGCGCTGCTTCCAGCCGCGCAACAGTGCAAAACGGCGGATATAGCCAAGATATTCGACCGGCGCCGTCACCCCGGCATGGGTCCGATAGTGCGGAAACAGCACGGGATTCGCCGCCCCCGCCAGGTGATAGGCGACATCATGGGCTGCCCGGATGGAGAAGCGCGAGCTAAACGGCACGACATTTTCGTTGCCGCCGAGATCAGCACCCACCGCCCAGAACCAGTCCGGATCACGCGGCAGCAGTGAATGACCATTGACCCCTTCGCGCTCGAGCGTTACCCAGTGCGGCCGGAAATAGCCTTCCTCAAACACATGCGTACGAATTTCCAGGGCACTGGCATGCTCGACGGCAGGCCGGTGAACAGGCCGCCGGTCACCAAACAACACTTGGTCGGTAATCCCGTGCTGGCGATAGATGGCATCGTAGAAATCGGGCAAATCCTGCGGTCGACCGCGAAAATTGAGCGATTTCCGGCCACCCCAGTAAGCCACATCACCGGCAGTGAAATTGACCTTGACGACCTGGTGACCATCGGCCAGCAGGCGATCAGCTAGGTTCGGGAAAAATGGCGAACAGACGCCCTGCAGGAAAAGAAAACTGCGTTTGCTCATCGCTTGTAAAACCTGAGTATCAGCCGCAAGGCTTTTCGCCACCATGGCAAGGCCGACCCCTGTGCCCGCCAGGCCAGCAACTCGTCCAGCGCCTGCTCCGGCGTGGAGAATTGGTCGGTGCTCCGGCTGACGTACTTCGGATATTCGATCAGCGCCCCGGCGACCAGTTCGTCGAGTTGCAGTCGCCGCGTCCGCCGCGGCACCGGCGCGATGTCGGTCGTCAGCCCCCAGCCGGCATAGAAAGGCTGGCCGTAGCAGCTCACCCGTTTGCCGCGCAGTAACGCCTCGAAACCGGCCAGCGAGGTCATGACATGAACTTCATCAACGCTGCCCAGCAATTCGCCCATCGCCACGTCGATCACCTGCTCGTCGCACCAGCGCAAAGCGGCATCCTCATCAAGCCCCTTGAGCCGCAAACCAGCCTGCACATCGGGATGCGGCTTGTAAATCAGCCAGGCATCGGGATTGGCCTCACGCACCGCCCGCAACAGATCCATGTTGCGCCGCACGGCACAAAGCGCTGGCGGCGCGCCATAGGCAATCGAGGCATCGGTCTCGACCTGACCGGGCACCAGGATCACCCGGCGCGCATGCTCAGGACGCTGCCAGCCGCCGCCACCGACGTTGTACTTGGTCAGCCCGGAAGCCACCAGTCTTTCGCGCAAGGCCGCCGCCCGCTGCCGGGCCTCGGCGCTGAACGGCGTCTCGGCGAGAATGCGTTCGAGCCGGGATGGCCGCGTCGCGTCGTAGTAAATGCCAAGATCGTCGATTACCCACGACACCGGCCGGATCAGGTCGACCCCCAGTCCCACCGAACGCACGAAACCATCTTCGATCCGCAACACCCGGACACCTTCCGGCAAAGTCATGCCGGCATCGCGCATGCCCCAGACGATCAGCGAGGCCGCCGCCGGCACCGCCGCGACATTGCTCACGAAGCGGACCGTTTGCCCCTGGAAGAACAAGCGCACGTAAGGCCGCTTCCAGAACGAGAAATCGAGCGCATAAACCGGCGATCCGGATTCAGACAGCGACATCTATCGTCCTCAACAAATCCTCAACCCGGGAAAAATGCTCTCCCCAGGTCGGCGGCGCATAAGCGGCCATGGCATCAATCTGGGTTTGTCGCACGCGGCTGTCCGGTTGGGCAAATGCCAGCACCGCCTGGCGCCAGCCCGGCCCGTCAAGCGGGTCAAGATAGTGCGGGATGGCCCCGGCAATTTCACGAAAAACCGGCAAATCGCTGGCGATCACCGGCACCCCGAGCATCAGCGCCTCGACCAGCGGCATGCCGAAACCCTCGATGAACGAAGGAAAGAGCAGCGCCTGGGCATGGGTCAGCCAGGTCGCCAATTCGCGGTCATTGCAGTGCGGCAACTCGGTGACATGCCCGCGCAAGGCCGCACAGCGATCCAGCAGATCGACCACCTGTTCGCATTCCCAGCCACGCTGACCAATCACCACCAGTTGCGGCGCCGCATCGCCCAGTTCGGCCACCAGTTGCCGCCACAAGTGCAGCAACAACGAGTGATTTTTGCGCGGCTCGATGGTCCCGAGCATGACGAAATACGGCTTGGCCAGCGGGCGCGTGCGATAAGGCTCGGGCAAGCTGGCCGGGGCCAGCAGAGCCACGGCACAAGGTGGCACGGCAATACCCCGTTGCTCGGCATAGCTCAGCAATTCCTCGCGCGTTGCCTGCGAATTGACGATCAAGCCCTTGCCCACCGCGAGCATGGTTTCCAGACGTTGATGATGGCGTTCCGCCTCGCCGGCCCGGCAATATTCCGGATGGGAGATGGGAATCAGGTCATGCAGGAAGAAAACCGGCTTGAGCCCGCGCTGCCGCAGCTTGTCGGCGTAACCCGGACGGTCCAGACCACTGTGGCCGGTATTGAACAGCAGCCCGCAATGCCGCTGCCGCCAGGCCAGGACGTAGGCGTTCGCCACGCAACGACGCAGCAGCGAACGATCTGCCGGGTTGCCGTCAAGCAATATCTGGAAAACCCGCCGCGAATCCGTCTGCCCCAATTCGACCCAGCGCCCGGCAAAACGTACCAGCGCATAGGCCGAATCGCTGAAATGCTGCAGATATTGCAGGCTGACGCGGTCGACCCCGGTAGGCAGGCGATTTTGCAGGAAGCGGTCAGCCAGTCGCGTTACATCTATCAGCACAGCAATTCACCCAGTAAATGGGTATGACCTACCCAACAAAAAATTTCTCATGACACACAGGCATCACCGCCTGTCCGGAAACAGCTACACCAGACAGGCGGCGACCTGGCTTAGCGGCCGATGGCCCCCAGGCCCTGCGCCGAAAATGCTATCGAGGTCAGGATATTGAGAAATTTCTGCAATTCCGCCGCCGGCGCATTGGCGACGTACATCACGTCCTTGTTGCGGATCGGGAAGCCCTGCGCGACAAAGAAGCTGCGCGGATCCTTCAGGTCGACGCGATAAATCACCGGCACCTTGCCATCCAGCGTCATCGGCTTGTTCTCGCCCGCGACGCCGAGCACCAGCGGTTCTTCGTAGCGGAAGATGAAGACGCCCTGGGCGTCGGCACGCTGGTCCTGCAAACCGCCGGAACGCGCCAGGGCCTGGGCCAGGGTAATGCCCTGGGCCTCGAAGGGCAGTTCTTCGTTCTTGCCGGTGGCGCCCAGGACGGTAAAACTCAGGGGCTGGAACAAGGCCGTGACCACATCGCCCGGCTGCAGCACGATATTCTGTTTCGGATCCTGGATCACGGTATCCAGCGCCATCGCCTGCACGACCTCGCCGCGCGTCACCTGGAGCGTCATCTTGCCGACCGGCTGCCGCACCCCGCCGGCCGCTGCGACAGCATCCAGCAAACGCTCGCCCTTGGCCGTCAGGGGCATGCGAACGCTCTGGGAGACTTCACCCACCACCGTCACATTCGACGTCGCGTTGCGCGTCACCCGGACCAGGACCTGCGGCTGGTTGGCCTTGCCCTGCAAGCGCCGGGCAATTTCTGCCTCGACCTGCTGCGGCGACTTGCCGGCGGCCGGCACCATGCCGGCAAAGGGTATATTGATGGTCCCCTCGTGGGCCACCATCTGTTCGGGGAAAGTCGTCACCCGCGTCGTCGCTGCACCCATGCGCGGATCGAGCACCGTGGCACCGAACAAGGTCGCGGGTGGCGCCTCCCAGATCGAGACCTCCAGAACATCACCGGCACCCACCCGATAGCCCAGGTTTTTCTCGGCACCGAAAACATCGGCAAAACGAATCCGCTTCTCAGCCGCGTACACCCGGCGAGCGGTAGCATCATCGATATCGACCACCTGAATGGGCAAGGCCGAGCTGGTTTCGACTTTCGTCACCCGCTCGGTATTGGCTCCGGAAGACGGCAGGCTGGAACATGACGCAAGAAAGCTGCCGGCCATGACAACCAGCAAAGCAGGAAGTACCGGAGCTTTAGCCAGGAACGAAAAGTTCATAACGATATCAATACCTTAACAAAAACGTTCAAACAACAAGACAGAAAGCACGAAATGATCGCTGAAACAAGCAAAAATCACCAGTTCTTTCCACTCCGGCAGGACTTACTCCCGACAGGCATTCAGCGATGCAGACCTCGCTGCGTCCTTTCGATGGCTTCGGCGGCAAGCGCAAAATCGCTGATCGATGCCCCGGCCATCCGCAAGCGTGCCGCGACCTGCTCGATCAGCGCCTCGTCACCCGTCCCCGGCAAGGGGCTCGCTTCGCCAGCACGCGCAGCATGGCTCGCCAGCAAATTTCTCATCGCCGACCAGGCCCGCTCGGCAACACTCGCCCACGAAAACAGCGCCACCCTGGCCCCCTGCATTTCCAGCAAGTGATCACGGTAGGCCTGATCGCGTATTACCCTGTCGATCAAGCCCGCCATCGATTCGCGCGACCGCGGATCGAACAAGGCCTCGGGCACGCCGACCACTTCGGGAAAAGCCGAGCAGTTCGACGCAATCACCGGGCAAGCCGCCGCCATGGCCTCCAGCAGTGGCAGTCCGAAGCCCTCGTGCAGCGACGGAAAGACGAAGGCCAGCGCGTGCCGGTAAAAGGCGATCAGTTCGGCATCACTGACGTGGCCGGCGAAGATCAGTTGCCTGCTGCCACCAGGAAAGCCCTTGGCGATCTTGAGCAGCGCTTTTTTCTGGCCCACGGAGATCTGCCCGACCAGGACGAGCGATAGCCCGGCAGTAAGCGACGCCGGCAGGCTGCCAAAGGCCCGCAGGAATGCTTCGAGATTTTTCCGCGGATCAGCGGCCCCGGCATACAGCAGGTAAGGGCCGGCAATGCCATGCTTTTTGGCCGTTTCCGGCCAGGAAGCCCCCGCCTTGCGGAAAGCAGCCGCATCGATCCCGGAAGAAATATTGCTGACCCGCGCCTCGGCCAAACCCAGCTGGGTAACCACCTCGCCGGCCGATGCCTGGGAGATGGCCAACAGCAAATCCGCATGCCGCAAATGCTGCAACTTGTCCGCGTACCAGCCGCGCAGTGCCGGATTCACCAGGTACTGCTCGGGAAACAGATAGGGGATCAG